>SUPR01000180.1 GCA_005191425.1 Candidatus Helarchaeota ASGARD archaeon Hel_GB_B | reverse complement strand
TGATGCAGTCGTGGATGGGTTCCGATTTTACAAACGACGAATTGGTTCGCGAATCGTCGCTGGTAAAAGATTATACACACAAATTGGTTGGCGAAGAAGTTATCGATGGATTTGACTGTTACAAAGCAGAATTAATTCCGTTTGATGATGCTCCCGTGGTTTGGGGAAAGGTTTTAATGTGGATTTCGAAAAAAGAGTATCATTGGTTAAAAGCTGAGTTTTACGACGAGGATGGATATTTGGTAAACACCGAGATTTTAACCGATGTAAAAAAAATGGACGACCGTGTTTTGCCAACCCGAATGGAAATGATTCCGGCTGATGACGAAGGACATAAAACAATTCTGATATTTAAAAACACTAAATTCAATGTAAAATTGAAAGAGTCGTTTTTTTCGCAACAGAATATGAAAAGGATTAGGTAAGAAAGTTGACAATCACAGTTGATTGGGAAGACAGGACAAAAGGTAGTTATACCAAGGCTGAAGCCGAAATTCTTGCTAATTGTTAAAGATTAAGAATGGAGTAAAAAGATAATATGACTATCCGTATTAATACTCAAATCTCTACTCCTTCGCCTATCGGCACTTCCCCTAACAGAGGGGAAGCAGCACCGAACAAACGTCGCTAGACGCTGAAAATTATACAGCAATTTGAAGCGAGCGTTCTCCCCTTTATAAGGGGAGATGTCAACAGACAGTGGGGTAGATAATGGGTAAACAAATGCGGATTCATTAAAGATAAAAGGTAATTGATAAAAGAAATAAAATATTTTACACGCCGGCTTTAGCCCGTGTTTGCAAAGCAAATAAAAACTGAAGGCGCAACCATGATTGGTTGATAAAAAAAAAGAGAAAGTATGCGCCACAATATAACAATTGCAATAAATTGAGGTACATATAATTAATAAGAATATATTCTTATGAAACCCGTATACTGGGAGTTAATAGTTTTAAATGAGTCGGCACAAAAAGAGATGTATATTAGGAGTCCTGTGTAGAACTTTAGCAGAATTAAAAGTGCGCGGGCACGAAAATTTGGCCCGAGCCGGCGATGGCATGTGGGGGGAAGGATGAAATTTTCTTGACTTTTTTGTTTCGTTTTTGTGTCAAGACAAAAATGAAAGCCTGTCTGGCAGGACAATAACATTTTTATAATCAACTGATTCTTAAATACTAAATTAAGATATATACGAATGAAAACAAATTTAAAACTTGCTTGGCGTAATTTATGGAGAAACCGGCGGCGAACAATCATCGCCATTTCGTCCATTGTTTTTAGTGTTTTGCTGGCTTCGTGGATGCGCTCGATGCAAGAAGGTTCGTACAACAGCATGATTGAAAATTCGGTGAAATTCTACTCCGGATATTTACAAGTGCAAGATACAGCCTACTGGAATGAACGTACTCTCGAAAATAGTTTTAAAGCCACTTCGGCGTTAAAAGAAAAAATAGCTAAAATTAAAGATGTAACATTAGTTGCCAACCGGGTTGAATCGTTTGCTCTGGCTGCCAATAAATTAAAAAGCAAACCTGTGATGGTAATGGGAATCGAACCGGAAGCAGAAGACCAGATAACCAATATTTCATCAAAAATAAAAACAGGCAAATTCTTAAAAAACGGTGATAAAGGTGCAATTTTAGGGAAAAGATTAGCTGACTTTCTGCAGCTTCAGGTTGGCGATACTTTAGTAATGATTAGTCAGGGTTATCACGGAATTAGCGCAAACGGGCTATTTAAAGTAGAAGGAATTATGTCGCATCCAAATGCCGAATTCGACAAACAACTGGTTTTTCTAGATATTGAAACTGCACGCGATTTCTATTCTGCTTATGGATTATCAACATCGTTAGTTGTGATGACCAGCGACCACTATCAGGTAAAACATCTTAAAAAAGATATTGCAAAAATATTGCCACCAAATAACAAAGTGATGACTTGGGTTGACATGCAACCAGAAATTATGCAGCTTATTGAGAGCGACCGTGGAAGCGGACTAATTATGCTCGGCGTTTTATATATGGTAATTGCTTTCGGAATGTTTAGTGTTGTTTTAATGATGGTAAAAGAGCGCAGCCGCGAATTCGGAGTTGTTCATGCGGTTGGTATGCAAAAAATTAAACTTTCGATAATTGTATTTTTCGAAACTATCTTTATTGGATTAATCGGCTGTACAATTGGGTTAGTAATTAGTTACACATTTTGTCTCTATTTCTTTTATAACCCAATTCCGCTCTCGGGAGAAATGGCAACTGCAGTAGAACAATACGAAATGGAACCGTACATGTTTTTTTCCATGAAATCATCACTGTTTTACAGTCAAATGATTTTAGTTTTTATCATCAGTGTAATCATATCAATTTTCCCAATTTACAATATTAGCCGATTAAAAATCACTGAAGCAATGAGAGGGTGAAGGAAGAGAGTTGGCAGTTAAGAAAGTCGCAGTCGAAGTGAAGAAATGAATGAATAAGTAAAATGAATTTGAAACTTGAAACCCGGAACTTTAAAATATAAATTATGATTTGGTCGATAGCATGGCGAAATGTTTGGAGAAATAAAGTGCGAAGCATTGTAATGATTGCGGCAATTGCACTCGGACTTGTTGCCGGAGTTTTTATAATGGCTTTTATGCAAGGTGCAGTTAATGCCAGAATTGAATCGGCAACAAAATCGGAGTTGTCGCACATTCAGATTCACGCACCTCATTTTCTCGACAATAACGAAACTGAACTTTTTATTAAGGATGCAGTTAATTTGGTTGATAAAATCGAAAAATTAGATTCGGTAAAAGCTGCAAGTCCACGATTAATTGCCGAGCCATTTATTATGGCAGCTCACGGCACAGGTGGTGGGCGGTTATTGGGAATTGACATCGAAAAAGAAAAACGTGTTACCGATATTTTTGAACATTTAATTGATGGAACTTATCTGGAAAAGACCAGTAGGATGCCACCAATTTTAATAGGGCAAAAAATAGCAAAAAAGCTAAAACTAAAAGTTGGTTCAAAAGTAAATGTGCAAATGGTTGACCTCGGCGGCGATTTATCGTCAAAAGGTTATCGAGTTTCAGGTATCTACAAAACTTCAAATACAACTTTCGACGAAACACATCTTTTTGTTCGTTATCATGATTTACAATCACAACTTGGTATCGAAAACGGTGCTGCCCACGAAATCGCAATAATTACCGACAAAGGCGACGAAGCTGCACTTGTAAAGCCTTCTATTCAAAATATAGCAGGTAATAACGATGTAAAAACATGGAAAGA
>SUPR01000001.1 GCA_005191425.1 Candidatus Helarchaeota ASGARD archaeon Hel_GB_B | reverse complement strand
TGTTTATTTTAATAAAAGTTTCATCGACAAAAATAAGTTTAGAGCCAAATTTGGAAGCCCACGCCATTTTTATCCGGGCTGAATTATAAATTGAAGTCATTACTTTTTTCATTAATAATGAAATGGACGAATTACCGCATTTAAGTATAAATGAAAGTCCAGTTAAGTCCAATCTACCGCCATTACATAGTTTTATAATAAATTTGTTAATTAAACTCGAAATTTCGTTATGAAAATAACTGGTATGTGCATAAAAAGACCGTCCGCAATCTTTACAAAAATATTTCTGGGACAGGGATTTTGTAGACATGTCATGCCCATTTTTCTTAATATTCAATGAAGAACACCCATTATTGGTATTTGGACAGAGGATTGGCATATCAAGAATGCCATTCGTACTATTGACATGGTATATTAATCTTTCGTAATATTTATAGGTAGAAGACATCTTCTAAGCCGCCTCGGAAACGTGCTAACCTCTTGTATATCACTAGATATATAAAAATCTTATCAAAAAATATATTTCCGAAAAAATAGAATCAACATTTATATATTTTTGTCGAAAAGTGGAATTTGAAAAATCTCTAAAATTATTGAAAAATTTTAATTAATACCAATATTAATTGATTTTACTTAGAAGATAATTCAACTATAATAATAAAAAATATGGAAGCAAAAAATATGTTAAAAATATTTTTAAAAAGGCCTTCAGACAAATTATTGAAATGGGCAACAATAGTTGCTTTTATAGTTTTTATAATAATGACAGTTGTTTTTCAGATATTTCCAGTGAATACAAATTCAACTCCTTATGGAATACTTAATTTTGAATTAGCGTTTTCATCTCAGACAATAAAGGAAATATTTACTGTTTGGAATACCAATCCAATAATATTTCAAGAGCAGACTATTGGAGTTTATCTTGATTATTTCAGTTATATTCCTGCGTATTTCTTGACATTAGACGGGATAATTTTGTTTTTTACGCGTAAATTTAGCGGTAAATTTCAAAAAATAGGTTTAATAATGTTAATTATTCCATTTATAGCAGCGATATGTGATATTTTTGAAAACGTTGGGTTATTATATATGTTAGGGGACAGGATTGCATATATAGCAGGAACTGGAATGAATTTGGTACCTCTTATTACATCATCTTTTTCAGTGATAAAGTTTCTATTTCTATTAATCGGAATAATTTTTGGGTTATTTGAAATATTATACTGGGTAGTTAAGAATAAAGTTAAAAAGACATAAACAATTAATTTTTAATATTTTTTTTAATTAGGTGTATATATAAATGGGCAATTTTAAGATTATTGGAATCGTTGGAAGTCATAGGGTTGAGCCGCGGAATACATATTATTTAGTTGAGAGAGTATTAAAGGTTGCTGGTAAAGGGAATGAGTTTGAGACTGAAATAATAACATTAGCTGATAAAAAATTAAATTATTGTACTTCTTGCTTTGAATGTAATCATGGTCCATGTCCAATAAATGATGATATGAGCGAAATATATCCAAAATTATTAGAAGCAGATGCAATAGTGTTAGGGAGTCCAGTTTATATTTATAATGTTTCAGGTAGGATGAAAACATTTATTGACCGGAGTCGTGCAGTTTTATTCAGAAAGGATGCGAATTTGAAGGGAAAAATTGGAGCTGGTGTTGTAGTTGGATTTGTAAGGAATGCCGGTGCTGAAATTACTGCTCAAGCGTTAAGAAATTTTTTTGAAGTGCACCAGATGTTTTATGCAGGTACAGTAATTGGGAACTCAGGTAGGAAGGGAGGAGTTACAAATGATGATACGGGAAAAATGTTTGCAATTCAGATTGGTAAAAGGATAAAAGAACTTTTAATACAATTAAAAAATGTCCAACTTGAATATGATAAAGAGACAGTTGATAAAATACATTCAAAAATTTATTAACAATTTTTTAAGTGCAATAAATATTAATATTTAGGAGTATAGGATAAATATTTAATTAAAAAAATTAAAAATATTTTATTAATTTTTGAAATATGTGAAAAATCATCCAGTTAATGTCCAGCTCCAAAATTTTGAAATATTTTTGAACCTCCAGGGATTTACGTATCTAATTTTTCTTGTAGCAATTTCTAGGTCTTTTACATTAAATGTGGCATGTTCCATGACAATCATTTTTCCATAATTCCTTTCAAGAATTAATTCCATTAATCTGATACCATAGTTTATAGACATATATGCGTCGAATGCGCTTGTATTTGCAGACCTTGAAAGGTAGCCTGTTTGGATTGTTCTTGTCCTTATATTTAATTTTTTTGAAATGTAATCTGCAACAATTTTTCCAATACCAAGTTTATCTAATCTTACATGTCCAAATTCATCTTTAGGTAAATTTTTAGATTCTTTTTCGACAATTTTTTCGAGAATTTCATCATTATATCCTTCAGCAACACAAACAATTGCATAATGTTTTCCTCTTTTAATTCGGCGGTCAATTATTTGGACAACAGAGTCTATATTAAAATTAATATTTCTATATCCTTCCAATTCTGGGTATAAGTCCGGGTTTTCATGTTTAGCTCTATATAACTCAGGAATTAAGATAGCGTGTGCGCCGCCTGCTGCTCCACCTTCCAATGCAATCCAGCCTGCACGTCTTCCCATGGTTTCTACCACCATTACGCCATTAGTTGTTTTTGCATCCCAATATAAATTTCTAATGAAGTTTGCTACTGCGTTAATAGCCGTATCAAATCCAAAACAATAATCTGTTCCAGGTACATCATTATCAATAGTTTTTGGTGCACCTACTACATTTATTCCACTTTTATTTAGTTCATTTGCGACAGATAATGTATCGTCACCGCCCAAGCATGCTAAAGCTCTAATATTTAATTCATCAAGGTTTTCTTTAGCCTTTTTAATTCCACCCTCTATCTTCATTAAATTTGTCCTAGAATTTCGTAGGATAGAACCAGGTTGTCCCACAATACCTGTAACGCTTATTACGTTAATATTATTTATAGAAGATATATGAGTCCTGTTAGGGTCTAATGCTTCTGGAACTAAAATACTAAAGTCTTTATTTAAAATACCTGCATACCCATCATGAAAACCCAAAACCCCTATATTATTTTCGTAAGCAGTATAAACAAATGATTGTATTGTAGCATTTAATCCAGGTGCAGGCCCACCACCAGTTAATATTCCGACATAGTCTTTTAATTTAAAATTCATAATTTGTTTTGGTAAATTCTTGTTATACATTTCTTTGTTCACATCCATTGAAATATTATCACCATAATAATAATTGTACATCTATTCTATGTTTTAATTTTTAAATATTACATTTCCTTAATTTTTATTAAGATTATTTAATTAAATATTGAACAATCATTAAAAGAAATAAATTATGGTGTGTTTTGATACCAATAAGCTACAGAATTATAATTACAAGGGATTTCGTCAAATTCTCCATGATGAATTATACATTTAAAGCTTTTTTTAAATGGTATACCTTCAGGAAAGAATCTATATTGACTAGATTTACAATGTATTCTTGGTTGAAGTAAATATCCCATTATTGTGTCCCATTTATTTAACGATTTAACTGTCAGTCCATGATACGGAGTATAAAATTCTGATTGATTTCTTGTGCTCAATTTTGTATAATACCATGCACCTTGAAATACATCTTCAGTCCCAGTATATTCCAATGAAGGTTCTGTTTCTCCATCAACATAGATTTCCATATTTCCTTCTAGATTTAAAAAGCCATTTTTTCTTTTTAAACTCTGCGTATTTAAAACTAGACCCATAAAATGTCCTTTACCATTAGGTATATCAAGAATTGTATATGGTTTTTTTTCAGAAGTAGGTTCTTCACTATAATATTTTGCATGAAAATATCCTTGATTTTCGAGATATTTATCTGAATCATATCGCATATATGTAATGGCTCCAAAAAAAGCCAAAATGCCTCTATCTTCTAATGTATTAACTATCTCTACTTTAGCTTTTTTCCAAAAAGGCATATGAAATTGACAAATGTAAGAACCTGCCGTCATACCAATATATCTAGACATAAAATGTTTGTACTCTCCAAATCCCGAGCCGAAAAAGACACCAAAAGGGGCGTCAACACTTGGAGTTTTAGAATTATCAAAATATATTCTAATATATAGATGTTTTAATAAAAATGGGAATTTATGATATTTATTTATTCTTTTTAATAAATTAGGGCGTCTAAGTAAAGTTAAAATACTTTTTGGCTCTTTCATAGGTTGTCCTTTTTTGGCTTTTATCATAGGCATTGCTGTAAACCATATATTGTTAATTTTTCCGGGGCCAATCATTTCTGGGAATGTGAAGGTTTCTCCAGGGCCGATAGATACATGATCTCTATGTTTTATACCTTGTTCATAAAACTTTTTTAAATGTCCATAATTTGCAACTAATCTATCATGGGCATGTGTAGAAACTTGATAAGATTTATGTTGTTTAAAATATGGTAGAGCTTCTAACTCCATTTTATAATCATTTTCCATCATAAAGACCTTAAATATAATATAATTTTCTAATATAAAATCAAAAATAAAATATAAATTTATAAAAATTTTGAACTCATGCTAAAAAATTAATGTTCAGAAGAGTTTAGGATTCAAAACAAGAATTATTTAGAATATTAAAATTAATAAACTCATTAAGAGTAATCAAAAAAAGTAAATAGGTAGTATAATATATAATAGGACAAAAAAATTGTGATATTAAAATGCTTTTACGGGTGTTTTTTGTACATAACTTGATTTTTCCTTTAAATGATGAACAATATCTTCTAAGTCAGATAAAAATTCATCAATATGGCATTTTCTAATATGCGGCATTACTACAATTCTTAAGAAATTTGGAAATGCACCTAAAGCCCATCCCCGTTTTCTTAATTCCCTATCAATAGTATGTATATTGTAGCGGTCAGACTCAAAGCCCACTATATTAATAATTGGGTCTATCACTGGAGATACGCCATCAATTTGTTTAATTCCTTTTGAAAGGATATGTGTAAGATTCATACATTTTTTAACTATTTTTGAGTAGCCATCTATTCCTAAATATTTGAATATTGCCCATGTTGCTATTACTGATGCTCCAGACCTCGTTCCTATTATTGTTGCCTGTTTAAAATTACCACCAGCTAGATATGGTATTTCAAAAGCATTGGACCTAACAATTGAGGCATCTCTAAAAATTATACCACCAGTACCTATCGGAGACATTCCCATTTTATGTGGGTCTGCTGTAATTGATTTAACACCATCAAGAGTAAAGTCAAATTTAGGGATATTATATCCAAGTCGTTTTAAAAATGGCAAAACAAGTCCACCAAATGCCGCGTCCACGTGAAAATATATGTCATTTTCTATAGCAATTTCATTTAATTCTTTGATTGGGTCAATGACACCTAATGATGTAGTCCCAGCAATTCCAACAATCGCAACGGTATTTTTTGAAATAGCAGCTCTCACGCCTTCAACGTCAACTTGATAATTTTCATTTAAAGGTACTTTAATTATGTCTAAATTCATTAAATCAGCTGCTTTATCAAATGAAGCATGAGCTGAAAGAGGGACAATAATTTCTGGATGTTTAATATCATGAGAATTTCTTGCCATTCTCATTGCAATAAGGTTTGCCTCAGTACCACCCGAGCAGCAGTAACCGACACCGTTTGGATTATTTAATAAAGTACTCATCATACGTATAACATCGCGTTCAATAGCCCATGTTGCAGGAAATAATCCGGGGTCTCCTAAGTTTTTATCGAAAAAATCTTGGTAAATTTTTATTGCAATAGTAAGTGGTTTTGTACACATAGACCCAAGAATTCTTCCTGAGTCATATTTTTTATCGTCTTTTAATAGTTTTGTTAGTCTTAAAATAATTTCTTTTTCAGGTACTCCAAATTCTTGCATTTTATTAAACCATTTAATTTTTAATAGAATATTCTAATCCTTTTATCAAAGCAGTTAATAAATAATTCATAGGGGTTTTTATCCCATTTTCTTTACCTAATTCTGATATCGCTTTATTTATATAATCTATTTCTGTACGGCGTCCTTTCTCAATGTCTTGCAACATACTGTTTTTATTCAACGCAGTCATTTTGGCTACTCTAATTGCATTTTCAATTGCATTATTGATATTTAATTTTATTCCATGTGAATTAAGGACATTAACTCCTTCCCTTATAACTTGTTTCATACATTCTACAATATCAGAATTTTCAAGTAATTGACCATTTCTTAATTTTGTTAATGCGCCAAATGGATTTATTGAAGCATTAACCAATACTTTACTCCAAATAATATCTTGGATGTTTTCAACAAATTTTGTTTTTATATTAGCTTGATTGAAAATTTCTATAATATCATCAATTTTGGTGTTAGGGTCTAACTGACCAATAAACGTATCACCTAAACCAGTGTGAATTACGTGCCCGGGTGTAATAACTGCTCCATGTGAAGTTACACCTCTTAATGTTGAAGATTTGCCATATAATTGTGATGCTATAATTTCGGTACCATAACCATTTTGTAAACATAAAATACGAGTGTGTCCAGATTTTATTATTGGTTCTGCATCAATTAGCGCTGATTTTGTGTCATAAGCTTTTACTGTTAAAATTACCAAATCTTGGAATCCACACGTAGCAGGGTCAGTTGTTGCTTCTATTTTTATGTTCAGAGTATCCTCAGAATTAAAAGGAACAAGCTCCAGTCCATGTTCTTTAATGGGTTTTACGTTCCATTCTTTTCCTATTAGGATAACATCTTGCCCTGACTTTTTTAAATAGCCACCAAATAAACTTCCAATTGCTCCGGCGCCCATAACACCAATCTTCAATTATATAACCTTAACCTAATACTTTTTCCCATTTTTTTAATTTCAAAACTTTAGATAAAGTACTACCTCTTTTAATTTCTTCTCTAATTCGATTTTCATTTTCATGGATCATTATTGCTCTATTTGCCATCTCTTGAGCTTTTTCCTTTGGAATAACAATAACACCATTATCATCACCAATTATCCAATCACCTGGTCTAATTTTTTGTCCTCCGCAGTCAATTTCAATATTAACCTCGCCAAAACCTTTAGGATCTCCTGCATTGGACTTTATGAATCTAGAAAATGCAGGGAACTCAATTTTTGCTATGTCCTCAACATCTCTAATTGCGCCATCGATAACTACTCCATTAATCCCTTTCATTTTGCATGACCAGCTGGCTAATTCTCCCCAAACTGCAATGTCGCCTCCACCCTCATCAATTACAATAACGTCTCCTTTTTGTGCTATATCTATTGCTTCAACTGGTTTACTCCAATCACCATTATAACATCTTACAGTTACTGCTCTCCCGACTAATTTCGCACCTTTCCAAACAGGTCGTATACCCTCAAGACATGGGTGTCTGTGCATTGCATCTGAGATATTTGGAGTTGAAACTAATGAAAAGACTTTATAAAATTCTTGTTCGTTATATTTTTTCATCAATTTTGATTCAATCGGTTTTCCAGTTTTTATTGCCTTTTTAATTGTTTTGACTGCTTCTGTGGGGCTTTCAGCAGCCGTTATAGCATGCCCAATGATAAGAACTTCAGCACCTGCTTCTACAGCTAAAGGTGCAGTCTCTGAATTAAGACCACCTGCAATAGCCAATTTTACATTAGAAATTACCTCATTTATTTCTTTTGTTATTTTCACAGGGTTCATACCCAAAACTTGCTGGTCTATTCCAATGTGAATACAGATTATGTCTACACCCATTTTTTCTAAAGTAATAGCTCGCTCAATATAATTATTTACATTAATTAAATCTACCATAATTTGGGACCCATATTTTTTACCCGCTTCAACAGCCTCCAAAATAGTAGAATTATCACTAACACCTAAAATTATTACAATATCTGCCCCTGCTTTAGAAGCCATTTCTACTTCTAAACTTCCAACATCCATAATTTTCATATCTGCTACAATTTTATGGTCTGGAAATTCTTTTTTAAGCGTTCTAACTGCATTCATTCCTTCTGACTTTATTAATGGTGTCCCTACTTCTATCCAATCTACTCCACCTTCAACAGCTTCTTTAGCAATCTGAACAGCACGATCAAGATTCATTAAATCAAGTGCAACTTGGACTTTTACATTCTCACTATAATTTTTACTCATATAATCACTATATTCTTATTTTATATCCGAAATTCAAAACTTCATCAATATATATTCCTTTATTTGAAATTTTATTTAAATAATCAATTGAATATTTTATCATTTCTCTTAAATTCTCTTTATTATCAAAATTTCTCACTATTTGTTTTAGTTCTGATTCTGATTTTTTTTCAATATCTGGCCATTTTTCAATAAATAATTTAATAACTCTTAAAAAATTATCTACTATAGTAATATTTGCCCATTGGGCAGTTCTACTGAGAGGATTTAAATCAATGGCAATAACTATTTTTCCCATTTTTCTTAGTGCTTCAGTCCTATCTCCATCTTCTAAAGGTACTAATATTACATCTGATTTTAATATTCCATCTTTATCAACAAACCTTCTATTGCTTGATAACTCCTGAATTTGTGCTTTTCTATCTGAGATACCAAAAAGTTCTTTAGCCCCTACATCTAATAAATGTTTTTTAATCGCCTGTATACGTTCCTCCGTTCTATAAAACAAATTGATTTCCAATTTTATTCCCGAGATTTCTGCAAATTTGACAATCTCATTTGGTGCAAGAGCCGCTGTATTTCCGTTAATACTAAATACTGGATATTTTGCTAATTTAATCATAGATAATGCTGCTTCTATTGACTTTAATGCTGGAGGAGTTGTTTTCTCTCCAATAATGTAATCAAAAGCTTCTCCTCTACCATGTGCAATTAACCCTGCTAATGCAACAATTCTATTCATGTATCCTTTTTCCATTACATGCCTTATTCTAAGCGATTCAGCCCTTGGATGATCATCTGGTATTTCTATCATTTATATTAACCTATTATTCTTGCTCCTTGATTGTCAATATTTGCAATAAATATATTTCCTTTAGACGTATGGTCATTAATTATTTCTTTAACTTTATCCACTTCATTCTCATTTACTATACAAAAAATTGAACGACCTAACATAATCTGAGATGCATTTTGAAACCCATATGAATGAAGGATTTTTAATAAATCTAAAACATCATCCGTTATCAGCTCAGAACTTTGAGCAAATTGGAATGATAATTCCATTAAATTGGAAATAGATGGTGATTTCAATAGTTTTTTTACTAACATATTCCCAGCTTTATTAATATCATTTATTCGATCTTTATTACTTATAATTGAATTAGTATCTATTTTTCCATTTGTATAACAAACTACCTTCAAATTTGGGATAAATAGTATATTTTCTAGAACTCCAATTCCAGGTGCTCCAGGTTCCACTCTTATCTCTACGCCTCCAAAGGTTTGTGCAATCACATCACCTAAACCCGTCTTACTATTTACTTCTGCTATATGTGCAATCTGAGCGCATTCATTCCTAGTTTTGTTCAACTCTAAGAGTATATTCAATCCATAGGAAATTCCTAAAGCACCACCCCCAGACATCCCAAACCCATTTCCAATTGGAAATTCAGTAGTATGATTTATTTCTACATAATAATTATTTGGTTTTACTTGTTTCAAAAAATAATCTACAATATATTTACTTACAATTGCATTATTTACTTTTTTACCATTAATTTTTATATTAATTACATCTTCATCATAATTTTTAACTAAAATTTCAGTAAGCATACCACTATTGATCGATAACCCACCGCCTCTAGAACCGGTCGATAATAAATTAGGTCCATTGCAAATTTCAAAAAAGCCAGTTAAATGGCCCGGGACAAATACTTTAACTCGTTCCAATATGACACCTTTTCATAAATGACAACACCATTTTTTTCAAGTTTTGAAAACTATAAACTTTTAAAAAGTTTACCATATAAAATTCTTAATTTGTTAAAGATTTCAAAATTTATATAGATTATAAAAATTCTATAAATTCTATAAAATTAATATAAAAAAATAATAATTAGTAAAAAATGAACTTTTATTTCGTTTTAAATTATTTTTAAAAATCAAAATTTAGTTTTTCTAACTTCCGGCAGATGCTTAAATCTTTTTCGAATTTATTATACAAGTTTTTGTTTAAAAATCTAATTTTCAAATTGTCTAACTCGTGTTTTCCTGAAAATTCGCCGAATATTATTGTCGAATTTAATTTTATAAATCCAAAAACAACGGCTAAATTAAAAATTAAAGACCTAAATTGTTGTGCCGAACATGTATTTATATTAAATGTGTTTGGATAATCAAAATTAAAATAATCTAAGGACTCTATTCTGCAGAAATCTACCATTGCTCTATCTGCTGTTAATAATACTACCAACGCTCCTGAGTCATTTTCAAAAGCTTTTAACTCTCTAACAATTTTTAAATCATTTTGTTCATAATTTTCTTGCTCTATTTTTACGCTGTCTATATTAAGGATATTTAAAAGTTTTAGCTCATTTAATGCAAGATATGCTGCCTTTCTTGACTTTTTTATGCGTCTATTTCTAAATTCATCAAATAAATTTTTGTTATATCTTACAATTTTTTTAATTTCATTAATTTCCTCCCTATTATATTTATAATTTATTGATGACTCTATTTCATCTTTAATGGTAGGTGCTAATACGATTTTCTCTTCTTTTAATTTAGAGAAAGAGATAAACCTATGATAGAGAATATTTGTATCCACAGCAAAATATACCTTTTTATGGATATTTTTATATGATTTTCTTATATACTCAAAATCTCCCACGTTAGGATAGGTAATACAATTACTTGACAAGAGACATTCTAGAAAATCTTGATTATTTGGTATTTCTGAATAATAAATATCGTTAAAAATGTTAAGACCATCTCGATCGGAATCAAAATAATTATCATTTACTTTTATTTTATAACAATCATTAAATGGTGTTGCAGTTAAAATTGTATCTTTAGAAAAAGCAGGAAATGATATCGAATAGTCGTCAAATTTGTTCAATAAAATTTGTAATTCTGGGGGATTAATTATTGTTTCATGTGCCATTTGGTCTATTTTTCACCTCATTAATTTCTTGGATAAAATCTCTTAATGATTGAATTTGAATTGGTATCATTTCATATGGTTTATTAACCCCTTTAATTGTCTTTATTGCTAAATAAAAAATATGTTGAACTTTTATTTTTGAATAGAATATTAATAAGAGAATATTAATTACTAATACTTTTCGACCAGATGTAATATCTACGGCAATCATATTATTAGAATTTTCTAAATCTTTTGCGATTATATCGATTTTATTCTTTGCATCAGAAAACTCGGATTCTTTTACAATTGTCAATTTATATTCTGGATTAAATCCAAACTCATTTGAAATGATATTTAGACCATCTATTATCTTGTGAATTCTATCTTGGAACAAATCTTCAGTTATGATATAAATTAAATCTGGGTAATATCTCTTATTTTTAACAACTGCATAATAACTATTGATAACTGCCCATTCAGATCGCCCAAGTGTTGTAATATAGACTTGCATAAACTCCCTTTATTGACACTTAATAATTCAAATAAATAACAAGAATTTTTAAAAGTTAGGCTAAAAATATTTTAAACAAATAATTTAAACAGAAAACATAAAATTAATTTCAAAAAAAGAATAATTTAACATATGAATTTTAAATTAAACTATTTTGTCATGAACCAAAATGGTTTCTAATTATAATTCAAGTAAATTTTAGAATACCAAATTTTACATCATTCTATACCGTATATTTCTGGTCAAAGTGCATTTAATATATCTGTTCTTTTCTTATATCTAAGATGCTTTTTAATTTTTTGTTTATAATATTAAATTGATTTGGTTATAACAATTTTACGTGTTTATATCAATTATTTTCATTAATAATTGACATTTAAGGACTCAAGTAATTAAAATGAGGATAAAAAAATTTGGATATTTTCCAAGTCTCGACTATTTAATATTTTTTTAAGAAATGAATAATAAAATATAAATATTATCTGATATCTTTTTAATTATATAATATTTTTATTAAAATACTAAACTGATTTAATAGGTTTGAGAAAAATGGGTAAAAAAATTCTCGCGAAAATCTTTTTATTTATTATTATATATGGGGCATTTATGTTGGTAATATTTTCAGGAGATTTTAATTTTGGGGTTAATAATAATTATTATGAAAAAGCTCCGTATCTTTCAATTGTTACTGGAAATGCTTCTAGTGCTATTGGGATATCATTTCAAACCCCGAAAAAATGTATAACAACTGTATTTTTGGGAAAAAATTCTAGTTATTTAGACCTTAACATAAGTGACCCCGTAGCTGTAAGAATTCATCATTTTAATATTACATCTTTAAAGCCGGACACAGAATATCATTATAAAATTAATAGCAGTGAATGTAATTTATATTATATGAATAAAGATTATAAATTTAGGACTGCACCGTCATCAAATAAACCTGTTTTTTCATTTAATGTGGTAGGAGATACAAGGCCTGATTTTTTTGGGTATTCTGCTCAGAGAATTATCATGAAAAAAATGATAGAAACAAATCCAAATTTTATTTTAAATATTGGAGATATTGTCTTAGCTCCAAATCGAGAGGACCACTGGCAGCGCTTTTTTGATAGCATAGATATTAATGATTATGCAAGCACTCACCCTTATATGTGCTCAATTGGTAACCATGAAACTATTGAATATGCACCTGATTATGGTCATAGGTTTGAATATTTTATGAATTATACTCATAATGATTTTTATTATGCTTTCAATTATAGTAATACTTGTTTTTTTGCTCTTGATATAAATACCGAAACTTATATTAATAGAAACGGAATTAGCCAAGCTGAACTAGATTGGTTGAATGAAACATTATTTAAAGCAAATGCAAGTAAAAATATAAATTGGATAATTGGGTACTGGCATTATCCTGCTTATGCATCTGCAGGGAAATATAAAGTGGTACAAGAAATTATTCCATTATTAGAACGTTATAAAGTGGATGTTGTATTCAATGGACATATTCATTATTACGAGAGACTGAATGTAAATGGGACTCATTATATAATTACAGGTGGTGGCGGAGCAGAGTTAGAAGCTATGGCTTATAATACTCACCCAAATTCTGCGATAATTAGGTCAGTTTACGAGTTTTGTCATGTTGAAATAAATAATACCCGATTAACAATACATGCAATTGATCAAAATGGTGTTATATTTGATAGTTTAACATTAAACCAAACAAACCCATGGAGATTGTAAAAATGATTGATTTAAGAATTTCTTATTATTTATTTGGGATAATTTTATTTTTTATACCGAAAGTTATTAGTAGTTTTAATTTCTGGGGTCTAAAATCAGATGAAAAACCAAAATTAAGCTGGGGGTCTTTATTTTATTTTTTAGCAGGTGAAATGTTTTTATTTTTTACTATATTGGATATAATTTCTACAATATCATTAGGTGTACCGTTAATTTTTGCTCAATATTATGAATTCATTCCGTACATTCTATTAATTTTAATTTGCATAGTTTTTATGGTGCAACCTATAATCCAATTATCAAAAAATTCTATTATAGCAGTAATCATTTCTGGAGTCTGTACATTAATTATAATGTTAGTTTTATTTGACCTAATAGTGAATTACCGGTTTTTAGTAGGTATATTTGATTATTCTGAAGATGCCTTATTTGCGATTATAAGTATATTTTCGGGATTATTCTTAGGAATGGGTTTATGTAAAATTTTAAATATTAAAAATCCAAAAAATAGTGAAATAATTTATACAAATGATCGGATTTGGCGAATTTTTAATAATTACATTTTTCTTCTTATCATATTAATAATCTCAATTATTGAAGTATATCTCCAATTCAATGGTTATTCGATAATTTCTTTCATTAACACCTTTTTTTAAATTAACTTTTTAAAGTGAAAACAAATTAAATAGTGATTTTGATATTAACTATTAGTAGTTATTATATTTATATTTCGTTATCGATTAAAAAATTAATATTTGAAACATTATTATTTTATTTAAACTTAATCAATATAAATTTCAGTTAATCTGACTTATAAAAAAAATTATAAAATGTAAGATATTAAATTACTAACCTTTTTATCAGTAATTTATTGTATTTTAAATATGTCTAATCTAAAATCTGCTTTTTTACAGTCAGAAAATATAATAACAAAATATTTAAAAATATAAATAACGGATATTTCTCTCAAAAAGTCTAATATTTTTATGTGTAATACAGAAATTCCTAAAAATATAAATTAAAAAATTAAAATTTGTATTTTTAAAAAATCATCAAAATCTCTTTAAATTAAACCTTTAAATTAAACATATAAATATTAAAGATCAATATAATTTAAAATAATTCAATGTTCAAAATTTTTAAAACCACACATATATATTAAGGATAAATTAAAATAAAAAAGGTTTTTAATATGACGGACCCATTTAAATTAGAAACATGCCCAGCGAAATTCTTTGTGGGAAGAAAAAGAGAAATAGATCAATTTTCAGGAATTTTGCAAAAAATAGCTGACCGAGAAAATATTTCACATGGCTTAATATTACATGGACGCGAAGGAATTGGTAGAAGAAGTTTTTTAAAACAAATCGAGTCCATAGCTTCATCAAATGGTTTTCTGGTAATTAGATATGATGTACCATTGATAAATATTGAAGGTTATTTCGATGTAATAAGCAATGAATTAGATGAAATAACGAAACCCGTGGACAAAAAGAAACCTATTACAAAACCAGGTAAAAAAGCTCCGCTTTTAAAAAGCAGCTATGAAATCCCTGATATGAGTAAGTATATTGATTCTTTTTTGAAAAAAATTGTTAAAAAATTACCTAAAATTATTAAAAATATTCAAGGTAATAAATTCAATAAAAAAGGTATTCTAATTGTTTCTAATCTTGTTGAAAGATTTATAATATTAAATCATGACAATGCATTTGATGTATTAAAAGCAATAGTAGACGCTATAAAAACGGATGTAAAAAATCCAAACCTCCCTGTTCTCTTTTTGATGTCTGTTTGGGAAAAGTATTATCCAAAAGTTCGTTATGTATTAGAGGATTTTCACGAAATAGGTTTACCAACTTTAAATAATGCTGATGCAATAGAATTACTTGATAAAAGAGCAGATGCAGCAGGAATTAAATTTAGTGAAGAGATAAAAGAGAATTTATTAAGACATAGTGGTGGAATTCCTCTTTATTTAGTTTATAATGGCGGATGGTTGTATGAAAATAGAGGCGATACAAGAGAACTAGGTAAAGATGTATGGTTTAAAGCTGAAGGCGGAGTTAAAGAAGGTTTTGGACGAGAACTTAAAGAATTAACTGAGGACGAAAGAAAAATATTACAGTCATTTGCAATGGAAAATGCAAATTTTGCAGATATTGATATAATAGCTCGTTCGATTGGCGCAAAAAGTGAAGATATCAAACCAATACTTGAAAAAATGATTGGAAAATATTTGAGTAAAGAAGATAGTGTTTATTATATTACATTAGACAGTTTTTGGATTTATTTACGAAGTAGTTTGGGTGATATTGCAGTAGATGCGCAAGCAAGAGGTCTAATTAAAGTTGCAATGAATTTGGCTGAAAATGGAAGATTATTGGAAGATTTTCAATTCGAAGAATTAGAACGTCTAAGATCTGATTCTCTAACAGCGGGACTGGTATCTGCAGTTGAGCATATCGCAAATGGTTATTATGATATAGCTATGAATTATTATAATTATGGATATTATAATGAAGTTTTTAAGTTTATATTACTTGCAGGGGATAGTCTCGTAAAAGTTAATGAAAAAGAAAAAGCCGCAAATATTTTGGAAAGTTTTACAGAAAAGTTCCTCGAAAAAGGGTTATTAGATTATGGCAGGGATGTCCTCATTAATGCAATTGATGTAAATAGAAGCTTAGGAGAACCCGAAAAAGTGAAAGAATTAATAAATAAATTGGCTAATTTATTTGTCGAAAAAGCCGAAGATTGCATTAAGGACAAGGCATATCCATTAGCCAGAGCAAACTATACTCAAGCTAAAAAGTATTTCGAAGAAATAAATGCCACAAATGAAGTAATAAATGTACTAACAAAAGCAGCAAAGACATTCTTTTCAAATAATGAATATTTTTATGCATGGCAATTTTATACTAACTTATCAAATGTATATGCAATTCAAGGGCAAGTAGATAAAGCCAAGGACATTTTGGAGGATTCCATTCAAAAATTCCAAAATTTAGGGTTGGCTGATTTTGTAGAAAAGTTAAATAGAACAAAAGTAGCCATAGAAGGAGGTAGTTCATAAGGAGGAAATATAAAATGAGTGTACAAAACCAAAATATGTTTCAAATAATTATAGATACTTTTAAAGAACGAGGTGTTACATTAACAGAAGCTGAAGCAAGAGCCTTTGTCGCATTATATGCAAAAGGATATATAACTGAATCATCTTTAGCGGCATTGGCAAATATCTCAATGGAAGAAGCGAGAAATACAATACAAAAATTTTTAGATAATAACCTTGCTGTTGCAATAGGTTCAGCAGCTAAAGATATAAATAGATATATGCCAGTCGTCCCTTATTCTGCCTTTACTCAATTTTTGGATCAATATAGAGAAAAAACTATCAAACAACGAGAGGATTTCGATTCTAACATTAATAAACATATTAATGACTTAAAGCAAGAGGTCATAACTCTTAAAGATCAAGTAGCAGAGGCTATAAATACTCAATTAGAACAATTTGCCAAAGATACAATTAATGCTAGAGATGGAATTTCTAATTTAATTACAAATCAAGTAATAAAATTAAATTCTGATGTGGAATCGAGAAAAGAAGAGATAACTAACAATTTTAATCAGCGTAATGATGACCACAATAAATTAATTCATGAATATGAAGACACTTTGGCTAATGACCTGGAAAATAGATATAATGAATTAATGCAAAAAACTAAAAATATACATGATACTACAGCCGATGAACATAAAAATGAATTAAATAATTTAAATAATAATATTGATAATGTCTTGGACAATTACGGCAATGAAATTCTCGATAAAGTCTCTGCCGAAAATGTAGAAGGATTAAATCTACTTAATACTCGCATTGATGGCGTATTTGATGAATTCACTGATCGAATAATGGTCGAATATGTCAAAGGAGTAAATGATATTATTAATAGTAATCGCAATCAAAATTACACTGCCTATGATGAATGGCATAAAAATTTATCAGACGAATTCTTAGAAATGATAAAAAAGGAAATTGAAGCTACTTGGGAAAAAGATAAGGAATTAAGGTCTGAAATTCAAAATTCACAAAATAATCATATGGAATGGTTTAAAAATAGAGCCAGCAATTTTCGTGAAACTGCTGAAAAATTGTTTAATAATGAAATTACTAAACGAGATACCGAATTCTATCAATTTACAAATGATGTAGCAAATTTTACAAATGATTTAATTTCAAGGTTCAAGCAATTAGTTGGTGATATACAACAGGAATTTCTTGACAAATTTACAAGTCAAATTAAAAGGCTTCAAGCCGGGTCAACTGATTTGGAAAAAACATTAACTTCGAATTTAGACGAGCGTTTAGCTCAATTAACAGATGAAATAAATTCCGCAAGGAGTGAATTCAATCAAGAATTAGATGCAAGTATTTCTAATTTAAACAAAAATTTGGATGATTTAAAATCAAAAGCAAATAATTCAATTAAAAATCTGAAATCTGAAGAAAAAAATAAGATAAAATCTTTATCGAAAACTTTACATGACGAAATTCAGACCAAGGTCGACTCAATTAAAAATGTTTCATCAGGGGAAATAACAAAAACAATTCATAATCTCCGTGACTGGGAAAAAGAACTGGAAAATGAATTAAAAGAATATAGTAAAGACAGACCTGAAATTAAGGAAATTATTGATAATGCTATTAGAAAATTAAATGAAAAAATTAAGGAAGAACGCGGGGCTAATGAACAATTAATTAATACCATAAATGAAACATCAAAAAATTTAGTTAAAGAGTTAGAAGTAAATATTAAAGACTATCAAGATAAGGTAAATGAATCTTTAGACAAATGGTCAAACGATACTACTGAAAATCTTGCTGATATTATCAGTTCCGAAATTTCATCGATAAATACTAAAAAGGAAAATGTATCTGCTGTTTTTGACAAATATAATAATAATAACTTAAATTGGTTCAAGGATAATGCTTCTAAATATGGTGACCAGTCTCAAGAAATAATTAATTCTCAAGTAGAAGCAATAGAATTAGATTTTTACAAAATGAAGGACTCGATAGTTAGTAAATCAGATGATGTCATAAAAAGATACAGCGACTTACTAAATAAATTGAAAGACGAATTTTTATCCAAGATTTCCGGCCAAAATAAACTTTTACAAGAAGATACAAGTAAATTGGAGCAAGTTCTTTCTGATACTCTAGATGATAGAATCAAAGAATATCAAAACGAACTTGATTCAATGCGTGATGAATTTTATAAAGCATTAGACTTAAGAGTAGGTAATGTTGAATCACAATCACATGAAATTCGTAATAAATCTATTTCATTGCTTGCAAATATAATCCAGGAGCATAAGAAAAATCTTCAAGAAATTGATGATAATAAGTTAGGAGAATTAGATGAAATAACAGCTAATATGAATAAATCGATAGACGAGAAAAAAGATGATGTCGCAAATATAGTACAGACCGAAATTAAACGAGTAGATGATGTTAAAAACCGTGGCCACGAAGCATTAAATCAAATGAAAAATACTATTAAAGATTTTGTCAACAATGATAACGAACGAGTTAATAAAATGGCAAATGATGTCCAAGAGCAAATATCTAATACTATGAATGAAGGATTTTCACAAATAAAAAACGATATAAACGAAATTGATAATAAATATTTAGCACAAATTAAAGAATTGACTACCAAAACTTATGAGGAATGTAAAGAAACAATTTCCAACCATGCCGCAGGATTCCAAGCAGATGCTGCAAAACTAGAAACTGATTTACTACAATTAGCTAGCCAACACCAAACTGACTATGAATCAAACGCAAATTCATTAAATGAAAAATTAGCTGCAAAATTAGATGAAACCGATTCTATATTAACAGAGCGACTTACAAACACTAATAAAGATGCGGCATTTACATTCAGAGAAGCTGAAGGTGAAACCTTAAAAGTAAGTCAACTTCTAAGAGCAGTATGGCAGGAAACTACTAATATACTAGCGAAATCCGGCGAACTTACTTGGCCATTAGTAGGTGTTGAGGCAATAAAAGAATATATCCGGGACATTCTTATGAGAACAAAATCAACTGTATCTATTGTAGCTCCTGATTTTAGTGACCTGCCTCTAGAAACTATTAAATCCGCTAGTCGAAGAATAAGAATAATTGTTGCATCTCGTATCTTGAACGAAGCAAAAGACCAGGTTAGAGAGTTGCTAGAATTAGGAAATGTACAAATAAGGCAAAGACCTGAGATGAACCTATTTGCAGTTGGTAGAGACGGTGAAGAAGTATTAATTGCACCATATTCTGAAAAATACGACCTAACACAATTAACTGCATTAGTATCTCAACAAGAAACTTTGGTAGCGTTAATTCACGAAATAATTGGACCCATTTGGATGGCTTCATCTACCAAAATTACAAGAGTTTAAATCTATCTAACTCTATTTTTATTTTAAATGATTTATCTTTTTTAATAATAAAAGGTGTAAAATATGGGCTTGTTAGAAGAGACTAAAAATTTTACTTTCAAAGATTTTTCTATTTTTAAAGGAGAAATTAAAGGCTTCAATTTCAGAATAATTATACTTCATATTGAACATTTTAGACAGATGTATCTCACTGCAAATAAATTTTTAAAAGAGGGTCTTCGGCCAATTTATATTAAAATTGGAGAAGATATTGGTAAAAGATTTATGGAACTTGTTATAGATAAGAAAAAAGCAGATAAAAATACCGCGTTTAGGTTTATCTTAAGAAGCTTAGAACGAGGAGGCTGGGGTGCAACATTGGGGAATATAAATATAGATGAAGATAATAAAAAAATATATATTGAGATTCAAAACTCCCCTGAAGCTTACGAAGAAGGAATAGCATCATGTTTTGGTATTCAAGGAATATTAAAAGGTATGGCTAGTGTATTATTCGATTCTGAAGTTGAGATAAATGAAACTGAATGTATTGCCAAAGGAGATAAAATGTGCAAATTTTTAATTGGACCTAAAGAAAATGTCCCTTTATATGATGAAGAAACAATGAAAGCTCTAAATAAAATCATGGAAACTATAAAAACAAAAGCTGGAGCAATAGCTGCATTAATTTCTACCACTGAGGGGCGTGTTTTATTCTCGACTTTTCCACATGAAATTGATGTCAATATTGGTTCATTAATTGCATCAACAGTGGCATTGTCTGCAAATTCTGTGGGCGATGCTTTTAATATTGGTAAGACCTTCTCAACAATTGATGGTGAACGAGGCAAATTAATTTTAATGCCAGTAAAAATTCCTAACAAAAAAAGCGGATTTTTAATAATAACTCAAATTGGCCCTAATTCCTCTACTCAATTAGCAGGGCTTGCATTAAAAAGTGGTGCAACTGAAATATTAAATTTTTTTAATAAATAAAACTTCTTTTTTTAACGCTTCATTTTTGAAAAAAGTGCTTTTAATTCTGATTGTAATTCAGCTCTGGGGTTAATTGGCCGAGTTGGTTTTGGAGTTGATGCTGATACAGGAGGTGCCAATGGTTTATTTATAGGTTTTGTTTCAACTGGACGAGAAGATTGGGAGGGCATTGGCGTTTCTAATGTTGTACTGCTACCAATACTTGATTTTGCCATTGCTTCTTGTTTCTGTTCCAAAACGGTCAAATTAGCTTCTAGTCCTTCAATTTTATTTCTAATTTCTGCTAATATTGCGTCAAAAGTTTGAACTTGATTTTCAATTCCACTTATTGACTTGATTGCAACTTCCATAATTTTGTCTAATACCATGCTTAGTTTCTTTATTTTTTCATCAATTGAAGCCGTAGATGATTTCATTAAAATATTAAAAAAATTATCACTCATTTTGAACATCATTATTTTTTCAATTTTTTAAATAGATCTTTAAGTTCAGTATTTACTGCAGATCTAAGGGGTACAGGTTTTACATTTTCTGTGGTTTGTTTTTGAGGTTGATTAATCTGTGTTTGGGTAGTTGGTGGTTTAGTTTCTTTATTAGTCACTACCTTCTGGCTTACCTCTTGTCTGGACAGTGATGCTTGAATATTCTTTGACCTCCTCTGGATATTTTCAATCTTTTGCTCTAAAAAATATATTTCTTCTTCAAGTCCGACCATCTTTACAGTTAAATCATCAAGTGCTTTTGTTATTATCTGAAGTACTTTATTAAGGACATCAGAAAGTTCATTTATCTTTGTTTCAGTTGCTTCTGATGAAATAGATTCCATAAATCTAGCAAATTCTGACAAAATTTCTAAACTCCTGAACTTTCTGAAATTTGATTTGGTTAATCTTTATACTAAAACGATTTATAATTGAAATTTAAGATTTTATTAAAACATCATAAAAATCTTGTCATTAATTCATATATTTATTTTCTCAATATACTTAATAAAAATATCACTATTCTTTAATAATACCTAATTATATTATAAATTCTGATAATTTTTATAGCTTATTAAAATATCTTTTATTCTTTCAGAACTCTCTTTTATTTCTTGATATCCAAGTCCAATTGATCCAGCTTTTGTTAATAAACCCATTAAAATAAAGGAAATATCTGGATCTGGGTCTTTATAATTCATTATTATTGCTTCTTTCTTATCATTTCCTTCTAAAATAATAAATTTTATTCCATCGGTAAACATTTTTTCTGAAACGAATTCTATAGTCCTAGAAGTAGAAACAATCCATTTTGATAAATATTCTTTATCAATATGTTGATTTCTTGCTCCATATCTTAATTGGTCGGGCACATATGCTGCATCCTCATGAATTGACAGTATTTTACCACTTTGAGATAAAATGATGCTTACTCTAATACCTGTCCTTGACCTTAGATACTTTAGCTCGTCAAGCAGGATATCAGCTAGTGATTTATTCTTAAAGTCATATTTTATTTTATTATTTATACTCATAATTGTTTCACATTGATAAAAATTTACTATTCTTCAAAAATTTTTGTGGACTAATTGCTCAATTATTCTGGTCTATAATTTGTATAAAAAAACAAATAAAAATCTATTTTACAAAATTTTTTATAACTTAATAACTATTATATTTTTGGTTTCTAGACCATTTAAAATATGGTCAGGCTCCATTAAGAAATTAGCCATATTTCATCCCTCAATTCATATAATTGAATTTTTAGATGCCTGACCACCTTTTTTTTCCATATTTTTCTTAAAAATTTATTGTATTCATAAAATTTGAAAGTCTAAATTAGAATTATACAAAAGTCGAACATCCTAAAAAAGTAAAAAATAATTTAATTATATTAATTTTTATCTATATTAATCATTGATATTTATCTTAGGTAAAGTCCACAGAATTCGAATTTTTAATATAAATTTTTTATTTACATTCGTTAGGTGCAATTAATTTTAATTCAATAAAAATTGACAAATTTTGCTTTAATAGACGAGAAATTTGTATTTTTTAGATGAATTGAATATAAATAAAATAACAACAAATTAATGCTGTTAATAATTGAAAAATAAATTGAAAATTCATTCGAAATCTCTTTAATAATATAAACAAGTAGTAAATTATAGGATAATAGTTGGACCATTGGTAAATGAATTTAAATATTTATAGAGTAAAAAGTTAATGAGCATAATTATATTTGAGAACAAATTTTTTGTATTAAATCACCAATATTTTCGATGGCTTCAATATTATTTATAGCGCGAATTGCTGGGTCTATTTTTTCGCTTGGTAATATATTTATAGCTTCTTGTGTAAATTTTTTCTTTAAATCATAAGGATTTCCTGGAGCTCCATAAGGAATATTTTGTTTTTTATAGTATTTTTTTCCGTTATTCATTATTATCTTTACTGCGCCGGCAAAAGCAACTGTTACATCATCTAAATTTATATCTGCTAACGAATATTTTCCAGATATAATCTCTTTTAAGCTTGGAATTTTAATAGCTGGCAAAGTACCCAGGATTTCTGATGAAATTTTAGAATCTGGTATTATTTTTACTTTATTAGCAAGATTATGTATTTCTGGGTTCAAATATCTTTCTTTTTTAAATTGTCGTGGTGTCAATTCTTTATCTATAAGAGTTGCTGCCACTGTATAAGGTACTGTAAAATTTAGCGCTACATGAGTCTGTTCTTTTTTTAGCGAATCTATCGTAGTAAATGGTGCTGCAAAATCGTCCATCGCCGTGGTTAAAATACTTGAGAATACTTCAACTCTCTTAATTTCCTTGTAATTAATATCAAATTCTTTATGTAAATCAAGAATACAATCTGCAATAGCATCGACATAAGCGCAACCTGGATAAATTTTATAACAGAGAGTATCTGTAACCCAAGCTTTACCCAATGCGGAATTAGTAATAAATTTTAATGGTATATCTGCCATTAAATTACAGAACCCCAATGGGTGCTCAATGATATCATGAGCCCCTCTTAAGCCATTTTTTGCAAAATAAGCAGCTTGAACTCCAATTTGGGCAGGGAGTCCGCTTACAAAAAGTTTTGCCATTGCAAAATAACCTCTAAAAATTGTATATGTGCTTTGGGCGAGTGCAATTCCAATTGCGTTAGCTACTTGATCTTCATTAAGACCTAATAATCGTGAAGCAGCTACTGCTCCACCAATTAAATGAATATACGACCATAATTGTCCATTTTGTGGCCCTAGAAATACGCTTGTTCCTAATCTTCCTTCTATTTCATTTGCAATGATCTGAGCTGTTATAACTTCTTTTCCTGTAGAATTCAATGATTCTCCGACTGCAAGAGAGACCGGAACTGCCGAGACTCCCGTATGCCCACTTAATAGATAATCTACATAGTCAAGAGCAACTCCTACGCTCGAATTACATAATACACTACTTCTTACTGAAGTTTTAAATCCCGAAGGTATTAAACTTGATTCCTCTTTATCACCAAATTGTTTAACTGTATTAATTATTATTTTTCCTTCATCTGTAAGTGAGCCCGCATAAATTGCAGCAATTACTCCTAATATTTGATCTTTTGCCTTTTTGATAATACGGTTGGGGATATCTTTATATTTCAAATTTACTACAAATTCTGCAATATCTTCAGCAACTGTATTTTTAGTCATTATTATCAAAATCCTCCGAATATAAATAAAATAATGATGATAATATTATCAACGGACTGACCATTGACCTTATCCCCCTTACTTTTATTTTACCCTCCATAATTCCTTTAATTACCCGGTATTTACCTGAAAAAATCTTGTCCCACACATCTGGTAGGGCTGATAAATTTAATTGGGATGAAGAAAATCCTTTTACAACTTTACAAGAAGTATCTGATATTAACAGGGTATAATTTTCAATTTTATTGTCTAATACTATAATATTAACTTTAATTCCCTGGGGATAATAGTTAGAAATACTCCCTATTTTAAAATTAAGTAATTTTTTAGAATTCTTTTTGTATGCTTGACAGAAAAATTCTATTTTGTTAAATAATTCACTCATTTTTATTAATCATCTTATTTTATTTAACTAGAATACCCATAATTTTTGGAATTAATTTTTTTAAAATCAATTTAATAAGAACAAATGATTTATCTTCTAAAAATATCAACAAGAAATTTCTGATAATTTTAATTGGTAAGAACCGCAGAATTTTTCTTCTATTATCATATTCTGCTTTAGATTGTATTAACATCCCTAATAAAATAATTCGATACATATAAACTTGTTTTAAATTAGATATATGTAAATTTTGAAAATTAAATTCGCGTAATATTGAAGTTTGTCTTCTAATTATCTTTAATAAGGTATTTTTATCCGTAATAATAGTCATGATAGAAAATGGATTTCTTCTTTTCTTTATTACATTGGATTCTGGGGAGATTCTAATAAAAAATTCTTCTCCAGTGTCAGATATTATAAAATTAGCCTCGAAATTAAGCGGGAAATATTGGGTAATTATATTTATAGCGTTATTATTAACTGGAACTAATTCTAATAGAATTTTATAGTCTCTGACAAGTTCCTCAAAAAATTTATAAATTTCTTCGCTCATTATTTCTCAATTTATGTAATCTTGGGCAATTATTAGTAAATTAAAATTAATCCATAAATCCCATTAGTTTGGGGTATAAATTTGTTTAATTTAATAAATATCAAAATAAATTAATAAATTTTAAAAAAGGGCATAAAAATTAATCTTAAGTAGGTCGTTCTTTTAATAGTTCAATTCCCACAACTTTACCTTTTTCGATGATTAGTCTTGCTTTATATGTATTTGGTAATACATAAAAACCCTCAGGTAGATCTCGGACTTCTTTAAATTTTTCAATAGAATGGTTTTGTCCCATAATTGTAGTAGCTGTAGTTTCTAAATTATAAAATTTATTTTTAACAATAGCAGCTTCACTTTTATATCCTTCAATAGGTTCTGCGTTTTCTATTTTTCTTAATATTTTTAGAATTTCAAGTGGTGGGGGTTCAGCCCTTATATTATCTCTAACTATCTTATTGGTAATACTCTCAAACCATGATGGTAGATCCTCTTCATCAATAGTCTTAACTCTATAAGCCAAATTTCGTTCTTGAAGTATTGACCGTGAAGACCTCGCACTTGAAAACTTCAGACGAGTTGAAGCATTTTTACCAACGTGAATATAAACTGATTTTTTGTCATGGTCTAAAATAATAATTACTTTATCAGGTCGAAGGGCTTCTTTAACGGTATTTACTGTCAAGAAGCGCGTTTCTCCACTATCTAAGACCTCAAAAATTTCCATTTTTATTAATCCTTTATTATTATTATGGTTAAGAAACTTTTTTTTAACTAAAAATTTAAAGTTTTCTCATAATTTATAAAATACTAAAATTTACTATAATCTTTTTTAAAAGAATATTCAAAATCTAATTAAATCCAAATTTGTATATGAATTTTTAAAACATTGTGTTGAACGTTTTAAAAAAAAATTTTAATAACTGATATTAAAATTTAAATTTAGGTGTAAAAGTTTATGATGCAATTAGAGTGGATTGTAAATTTAATATATTTGACGGTAATGATAGTAATTGCTATTTTAGCTATGTATTTATCTGTTCTTATAATTGCAGGCAAATACAAAGCAAAAAGACGAATTGCAGTTTCTATATTACTTGGAATTATCATTGTATTATTAATCCCGTATTTAGCAATGGCACTAGACCAGATACCTATTTATATTCCTCCCTATATGACTCAATTATTTCAGAACCTAAGTCCATATGTTGCTTTTTTTATACTGATTTTCCTGACCTATTGGCTTATGGACATTGAGTGGCAAAAAGCAGTTTTAATTTCCTTCTTAACAATTCTATTTATCGTAATTACAAATAATGTCATATTAGGATTAACTGGGTATAATCCACTACAGAGTCCATTTTAAAGTATAAATTTTAAATTATATTTCTTTTTTTCTTGTTTTACAAATATACAAAATATCGGAGAGTACAGCTGAAGCTGCTTCAATTCCGCCAGCTCCTCTTCCGCTAAGGACAATTTCTCCAGCTTCTTCAGTTTTTAATATGATAATGTTTTTAGTCCCACTAATATTTAGGGTATGATTTTCAGGAATTAATTTGGGCGCAACTTCTAATTTTCCGTCCCTTGCAACTGCCACATGTTTGATTACATATCTTTCTTCTCTTGCAAGTTCTATTGCTTCAGGGGTTATTTTATCAATCCCTTGTCTTTTGACATTTGAAAGTGAGGATTCATAACCTAAAATACTATTTGCTAAGATTACTAACTTAGAGGCTGCATCAATACCTTGAATGTCTAAAGAAGGGTCAGCTTCAGCATATCCATTTTCTTGAGCTTCTTTTAATGCGATATCAAATGGTATTTTTTCAAGTGTCATTTTAGTTAAAATGTAATTAGATGTCCCGTTTAATATTCCTGAAATGGCTATTATTTTATTTGCCAGCAACAAATTTTTATAAGTCCCCAAAATTGGGATTATACCCCCTACAGAAGCTTCAAACCTAAACAGTCTATTATTGCTGCTGACTATTTTCATCAATTCTGGGTAATATAATGATAATGGGCCTTTATTAGAAGTCACGACATCTCTATTATTGAGCAGTGATGTTTTAATATATGTATAAGCCGGCTCTGCATCTTTAATATTGGTTTTAGTCAATTCAACGACTATATTACTATCAATTGAATTTAAGTGGTCATTTGCAAGATAACCATTTTTCCAATTTGGAGATGAACTAAATTCATTTGGGGGCAAATCAACTATGGTCTTGAGATCGAGCCCATTTATTTCATCAACAAAAGCGCCATTATACTCAAAAATAGCAACACATTTGAGATTAATTCCCCACTTCTTTTTAAATTGCTCATTTTTTTTAACAACCAATTTAGCTAAAGACCGACCTACAGTCCCAAATCCTATAATAATGAATTTAAATTCCTTCATTTTTATTAAAGTTCCTTGATCATTAATAGATTTTTGTGTTTTGATATCTCTTCAAATTTCTGGTATGCTTTTTCCATTAAATCTTCAGTTTCTGTTTGGATTAAAAATTTTACGGACGATGGCTTCTTTGGGTCTCTAATTAATGCACTTATTTTTCTTATTTGAATTTTTTCAATGTTAATATTAATTACTTCATCTATTGTATCATTAATATCTGAATCAAATACATGACCAATAAGAATAACATGTCCTTTATATGCACCGACATCTCTTTCTAATCTAATAATTTTGATTCCAATTTCTTGTAATTTTTCTTTTATTTTATTTAATTTGTTAATGTCTGGGATATCAAAATTAAGAATAACTGGAACATAATTATTTTTTATGCGATCTCTAATATGAAAAATATTAATAATATTTCCACCAAACTTTCCAATTGGTACTAATATTTTTATTAGTTGACCCGGAGAATCTACCAATTCCAATTCCATTTCTACATTCAAAATTTCCACTTACCAGATTTTAGTTTTTTTATTTTAATTTACTATTATTTAGATAAATCTTAAATTGATAAATAATTTTTAAATAATTTGTTTTAATAATAATCAATATCAATTTCAATCTGAATATTTTTAAGCAACATTTAAATGAATTTTGTATCATCCCTAATTATTATGTTCATGATTTGCTTAGATCTTGAAGGCATTTTCACTCCCGAAATTTGGATCAATATTGCAAAGAAGACTGGAATTGAGGAATTAAAACTTACGACCAGAGATATTTCTGATTATGATGAATTAATGAAAAATCGTATAAGAATTTTAAAAGAGCGTCATATCACTCTAAAAGATATTCAAAAAATCATAAATGAAATGGAACTTTTACCAGGTGCTCTTGATTTTATAGAATGGCTTCGTAGACATACCCAATTTTTAATTGTTTCTGATACTTTTATTGAATTTGGTATGTTATTAATGAAAAAAATGAACTATCCGACTTTATTGTGTCATGACCTTGAAGTAAATAATGCTGGAATGATCAAAAATTATCGTATTAGAATAAATGACATGAAACGAAAAACAGTTAACGCACTACTTCAAATGAATTACAAAGTAATTGCAATAGGTGATTCATATAATGATATTGGAATGTTATCTGATGCCACGTTTGGTATTCTTTTTAGTCCGCCTCCAAATGTAGTTAAAGAATTTCCAAATTTCCCAGTAGCTAATAACTATTCAGAACTTAAAAAATTAATTTCAGAATATTTAGACATAAAAATATAAAAATAAGGGTTTATTCATTTTCCTATGCTAATAATAGGAAAATAAATTTTATTTTTATTCTATACGAACAGATATTGGCGTGACCCCAAACGCCTCTATCCCGTCCACTTTATTAAAAGATTTCGGGACTGTTTTTCTTATTATGTTGAAAGGGGGAAATAGGAGAAAAATGTTAGAAAGATGGATGGGACTTGTATTAAAAGAAATAGAGAATTGCGGTGGAAAAATAGTGAAAAAATATTAAAATGAAAAGTGTTTAATTTTTAAAGCATAGGATTTTGTAAAAAGTCAAAAATAATTAATTTTGATTATTATAGATATTATGCTGTCGGTAGAAACATGAAAATAAGTGCTACAACAACTCCTGCAGAAGCCATTTTTAAGCCATAAATTAAAATGTTCTTTTTAGATATTTTTCCAAGAAAAGTTCCCAGTAAAAATAGCATCAAATATGTTAGAATCAATGAACCAATAAAAATAAAATATCCTAAGGGGAAGAAAAACCCAACAAAAAATGGAATCAAACAAATTATTGCAAATATAGCTGGCGAGACCCCATCTATTATAGCTGCAAAGATCGCTGCAAAACGCTGAGCTCTAGTAATATATGTATTTTTAAATTTTCCTTTTGTTACTACCATTGATTTTTCTAAATCATCCAATTCTTTTTTCCTTTCTGCAGATTCTGTCAAAAAACTACCCCAAAGACCTGAAATACCCATTGAAAGTGAAGCGCCAAGCCCTGTCAATATTATAAATTGGACTTCTTGGGCTGAAAAAATTAAACTTGCGGGTATTTCCCATAAACCTCCATTTGCAAGCCAAGCGCCAATTATAACGCCTAAAATTGTAAGAGCTCCATCAAAACCATTTTTTACAAAAAATCGTCTATATATTGGCCCTGCATTAGTAACTTCTGTATATTCTTTCCATTTTTTAATGAACTTTAAATGGGTTTCTTTTTTATTATCGTTATTTAAATTATTTTCTTTTGATTTTTTTTTCATTAAATATCTTCACCAAGTCAAAAAAATTTAATAAAGAAAAAATTAGGTTCTTTCTTGAATTGAGCTATCGTTTCTCTAATCCATTTTAAAATTTGTAAAATTTGGATTTCATTCATCTTGATAATATAAATTTGAATTATGATTTATTAAATTTATTCATATTAATTACAATTTTTGCATAATGAAAGAAAATTATATAAATTTTTCGTGAAAGATAATTGATTATATAATTGGATTTATAGAATGTTATTATATATGAAATTTTTAATGAAAATTAACAAGAAATTTCTTAATTTAATTATCAATTATCTAAGTTAAGAATAAATTAATTATATCTTCGTCCATTTTAGCATCTTTAATTCGTTGCCAATCTTCTCTAATGTATGGAAAAACAAAGGTCTTGATTTTGGTATAATAATCTTTTGCAGTTTTTTGCAAAATTATTACAAATTTACTGATTACGTCCTTAAGTTTCGCTCTTAAATCTTGTTCATCTAATTTAGCTAATTTATGGACGTTCCATGATGCATTTTGTTCATCAAATGCCATTTCCATGATATCGATATTTTCTAAATCAAGTGGTTTTGCTTCTGGAAATAATGCAAGCTTAGCAAATAAATTTTGATAAATATCTAGCAAGTCCATTAATGCTGCTGCATTTTTTACTTTTTTAGCTTCTTCCCAGCTCTTAACATTTTCCTCCAAAACAGGCTCAAAATCTTGGAAAATAGTTGTATTACCATCCCAGTTGATATTACTGAACCCATCCTTGATGTAAAAAAACTCAATAAAAGAATCCTTGAGGACTTTTAGTTGGTTCTTTAGCATTTCTGCTTCATCTTCTTTATCTGCGCCAATAATAAATAATAAATCTTTATCATCAATATAAACCCAACGAATATTTTTCATATCAATATTTTCAATTCCCTTATCTGCTAATTCACTCATTGCAAATGAATTCATAGCTGAAAGAAACCCACTTAATAGTGCTGGATCTATCAATAACTCTTTAAATAATTTAGAAAAAATTGATCTTCCACTTATTTTCTCAATAACATGAAATGAATGTAACATAATTTACACTTCAAAAATATTTTTAAAATATTATTCTATAAATTGGACTCTTTTCTATTTATCTTTTAAGTTTTTACATTTATAGAAAGAAAATAAATGAATAAAAAGAAAAAGAAAATAAAAAATTAAAAACCACCAATAAAAAAAATTGATTAATATAATAGAAATAATTGAAATTATAAAAATGATTATTTCAATACTCATTAAAATTTTTGATTTATAATATGTTAAAGTAAACCAGCATTGCCTCTTATTTAACGATTTTTCAGAGATAATATTTTCAGGTGGTTTGGGGAGTATTCCAAAATAGATCTTCTTAGAAAAGGGACTTAATATGGCTGTCCCCCAATCAATACAATCTATAAATACATGAACAACACCTGCAACACTTAAAAAAAAGAAAATTGGTAATAAGAAACCGAATGGGATTAGAAATAAATAAATCATTATTCCATGTGTAGGTAGTACTCGATGATTTCTATTTTTTGCATATTTTGATAGTATAAAATCGAAATCAATTAAAAAGCTAAAACAAAATACGATAAACACTTCTATAAATATGGGATTTAATAAATATGAGTATAATAATGTTATTATGATCCCAAGAGCAATATGTGTATTAATATGCAATTTTTCCTCCCTTAATTTTCTTTATATAATTCAAATCCTTCATGAATTATTTTAATTGCTTTCTGACATTGGTCTCTATCGATAACGAACGAAATATTTAATTCAGAGCTACCTTGAGCTATAGCACGTATATTAATTTTATTTTCACCCATTAAACTAAACAATTTTCCTGCAATACCCGGGATATATGCCATTGGTCCAACTACTGCTATTAAACTAACATTATCATCAATTTTAATATCAAAAAATTTTTTTCCGAAAAATTCAGAATTTTCAAGAGCTGTTTTTGCTTTAGATATTTCATTTTCCTTGTCTTCTACTAAAAATGTAATATTATTTTCAGACGAGCTTTGTGAAATCATTATTACATTAATATTATTATCTCCCATAACATTAAATATTCGAGCTGCAGTCCCTGGCAATGATACCATTGCTTCACCACTAACAGTAATCATTGCTGCATTAGATGAAGTAATTGCTTTTACGGGATGCAATTTATGCGTTTCTGGGCCTCTCCTAAAATTTCCTATTGTAGTAAACATCTCAGAATTTTGGTCATTAATGTTTCGTAATTCGATGGGAATTCCAGCTTTTTGTGCCGGAATTATACATAATGGGTGTAAAACTTTTGACCCAAAATAAGCCATTTCGCGCGCTTCTTCAAAAGAAATTGTTTTAATGAGCCTCGCTTTGTTTTCTACTTTTGGATTTGCTGTTAAAAGCCCTGGGACATCTTTCCATAAAATTATTTTAATGTCTGTGTCTAAATCTTTTAAGCTATAACCTAATATCGTCGCGGTTAAGTCGCTACCTCCTCTTCCTAAAGTTGTTACATTTCCTCTTATATTTCTTGAAATGTAGCCTGTTACTACACAAATTCTATCTTTAATTGATTCTTTGAATTCTTCTAAAATTGCTTCTTTACTTTTTTCAAATAAAGGCAATTGGTTCTTATACTCAATATTTGTATAAATGAACTTGTCAGCGCTCTTGTATTCTGCTTTAAAATTATTTGATTGCAAAAATTCATATAATATATATGTCGATAAACGCTCACCGAACGAGAGTATAAAATCTGTGGAGCGAGTCGTAGAACCTATTTCGTATACTCCGTATAATGTATTTTGTAACCTTTCAAGTGAATTTTCAATAAATTTTATACATTGTTCCAAAAATTTTTTATTAGATATTACATTTTTGGCAAGTTCTATATGTCTGTTTCTTAAAAAAGCTAATCGTTCTTCAGGTTTATATGTTCTGTTTTCAATCTCTAAACTTGTTTCCAATAAATAATTAGTAACTCCATTAAGGGCTGAACAAACTAGTACTAATTTATCGTTCTTAAATTTTTTAATTGCAGATAATGTTTTTTTAAATGAACCAGCGTCTTTCAGACAACTTCCGCCAAATTTCATTATAGTAATCGTCAATTGAACCTACTTTTATTTTTATTTTTTTGTATACATTATTAATTTAAAGGATCTTCTATTAAACTTCATGTATTAAAGTAAAAAAAACCTTTTCCTTAATATTTTTTATTTTAATTATTAATTTTATTGGAAAAAAACTAAATATTAAAATTATTTTAAATACTTTGATTTTGAAATTCTCATATATTTTTAAGAGTATTTATTATTCTTTAATTATTTATAGATTCAAAACATCCAGAAAATATTATAAAATTTACCATATTATTCTAATGTTTAATTTTCTATTTCCATTTCTATAATTAATTTTAATTTATATAATAAAATTCAAAAAATCTTCTATGAAATAAAAAATTTTAATATTTAATCTATATTCTTTTAAGAAAAAAGTGTACAAAAATGATAAATGAATCTCCCAAATTAATGTCCACAAAAGAAGCAATTAAAAAATTTGTCCATGATGGAGATACTTTATCAATTACAAGCTGTGGTACTGCAGGACCATATGCATTAATACATGAAATAATTAGACAAAAAAAGAAAAATTTAACTGCAGTACAAGCCACTTGTATGCACGAGCTTGATTTGCTGGCAGGCTGTGGTTGCCTTAAAAAAGTCATTTCATCATGGTCATATAGAATAGTTAAAGGGCAGAGAGCCTTTGATAGAGGAGTAGTTGAATATAATATTGAAGTTCAAGATTATACCAATTATACTGTAGCTGCAATGCTAATGGCTGGTGCATTAAATTTACCATTTTTTCCAGCAAAACCATCTATTTTATATACTGATATCTGGAATCGTCATAAAGAAGGAATGTTTAAATTAATTGACAATCCGTTTAATCCTAAAGAAAAAGTACTTCTTGTCCCTGCAATAAAACCTGATGTTGCAATTGTCCATTGCCAAAGAGTTGATCAAGATGGAAATGCTCAACTTTGGGGTGCTCTTGGTACTGTTAAACATGGAGCTCTTGCAAGTAAAAGAATTATTGTTTCGGCTGAGGAAATGGTACCCCGTGAAGTTGTAAGATTATCGCCTAATAATACTATCATTCCTGGTTTTAGAGTTGATGCAATATGTATTGAACCTTGGGGTGCTCACCCATCAGAAGTCCTTGGTTATTATGATATGGATAGGATGATGGTAGGACTATATTCAGCTGCATCTGTTTCAAAATCTCTCTTCTCCTCTTGGGTAGATGAATGGATTTATAATATTGAAGATCGATATCATTATATCGAACATTATACTGACGTCTATGGTATGCAACCTTTGCATAAACTCCGAGCTAGGGTCTATCCTTCTGCATCTGTCAATTTAGGTTCTTCATTTCTAAAGGATATGGAGCTCCTTGAACTGAAAATGGATGATATTTTAGATGCACCTGAAATGTTTGAAGTGGAGGTTGATGAAAATTAAAACGATTAAACTTACATATGAAGAAATTATGTGTTCTGCTGCCTCTCGCGAATTAAATGATGGAGATGTCGTATTCGTAGGGCAAGGCTATCCTATTCTTGCTGCATTATTAGCTAAAAAATCTGGAAAAAACCTCACTTTAATTATGGAAGGAGGAATAATTGAATTTAACTTGTATCGACCTCCTATACACATAGCTGATATGACCGCAATGAAAGGTTGTGCTGCATCTTGTGAACTAATCGAAATTTTCGGCTATTATTTATTTGGCGGATATTTTGATGTGGGATTTCTAGGCGCCTCTCAAATAGATAAATATGGAAATATTAATACTTCTTTTCAACGTTTCCCCGATAAACGTATAGCTGGTTCTGGTGGTGCTAATGAAATTGGTGGTTATGCGAAAAGAATTGTTATTATGATGCGACATGGTAGATTTGTTAATGAATTACCATATATTACCACGCCCGGCTGGCTAAAAGGAGGAAATTCTCGCGAAGAAGCAGGACTTCCTGGTGGGCCGCATGCCGTTATTACTCAAAAAGGTGTTTTTAAATTCGAAAAAGATACTAAAGAAATTTATCTAGAGTCTATACACCCTAAAGTGAACCTAAAAAAGTTACTTCGTTCTGTCCCTTGGGACTTAAAAGTTGCTGATGATTTGAAACAAACACCACTTCCAACACAAGAAGAATTAGATATACTAAGGACTTGGGCTCCAGGTGTCTCTATTGGAAGAGCTCGTTGGGGATTCCGTCAACTAGAATTTCTAAAACAACTCGCAGAAGAGCGAAAACAACGTAATTTAAAATATGAACAAAAATTTTCTAATTAAGGTAAAAATTTCTTATTTTTAATTTTTTCAGGTAAATAAGTCGTGGCTACAAAATCTAACGACCTTGATGCAAGCGCCTGTTGTTCGATACGTTTTTGAATTTTTTTCATCAATTTTAGTTCAGTTTGCCATTCATCATTTTGGAACCATGGTAAATCCAATAGGTCATCTATTCTTTTAATGTCTACTTTACTTAACGGATGAGTTGAATCTTCTAACTTATAGTCGCTTATATCCTCCATCGTCATTCCAATAAATTTTGCTTTAGGTGTAGCCAGTTTACTCCCTATAAAAGATAACGACATACTACCGAATTTAAGCACTGAATAAATATAAAAACCCCATGGATCTCCATCTACGAATACATAAACTGGTATATTCTTTTCATAAGCAATCCGATTTATTAATCTTCTAGTCCCTCTACTTGCTTGGCCTTTTAATGCAATTAATATACACTTATTATTTTCATGAAAATTTTCCTCAACCAGTCTGCTGTACATTCCTGCAGATTCAATAGCCAATAAATATTTTGCATTTACATTTTCTATTTCTAAAATGTCCCTTTCTACATTACTCGGAATTCCCCAACCGGTACCCATCTCATTACAATCAATTCTTTGGTCTTTATTTTTTAATTTTTGAGTAAAAATAATATCACCAACGATGTACCCCTTTGGATCTGCAGAAATATGTAATCGTTCTCTCCATATGTCCATAGCTACTTCTATATCTTCAATAATTGGATTTGATTCTTCTTGTGAATCAAATGTTTTATTTCTTGTCCCTGGTATTTTTCTCTTTAAACTATAATATAAATCTCTTAAATCAGAAGTCGAGTTTGTCTTCAATAATTTTTTACAAAAATTCAAGACCATAATGTACTGCATAAATTTTTTTGTATGTGCAATATTTTGAAAAGATCGTTCAGAAACTTTTGATTTATCTAATACTTTAATAATCCCCCTCTCTTCATCATATTCAACATTTGATTTTCCTCTAATTGGAATTTCTATGGTTGGATTACCATTAATAAATCCTTTTAAAATTTGATTTGCATAAAAATCAATATTTTCTATAACAATTAATGATTCTTCTGAAATTTCCTTCTTTTTTTCTTTTTCAACCTCTTTTTTACTAGTCAATTTTTTATTGGAATTTTTAGTAGTTTTCTTTTTTACAGTAGACTTTTTACTACTACTTCTAACTCTTTTGGTCGACATCTTGATCATTTATTTTTAGTTTAATTAATAAGTTTATATAATTAAAGTTATCAAAAAAATTTAAGAAATTCTTAAATGGATTCTTACTTTTTTCTTTAACCAGTAATTTCAGATATTCTAAATCTAATTTATCAAAAAGACTTAAATCATCAAAAAAGTTTGAAAAATTCTTATACAGATTTTTACTTTTTTCTTTTTTTGGTCTTTTACTTATAATATAATTATATATTATTCTAACGATGATCGATGGATCTGCTTCAACTAATTCTGCTAAAGGCTCTATTAATGCGCGGCCAAAAATTTTCAATTTAAAAACTTTCTTTTTAATAGATTCCTTTTTTCTAATTTTACTCAAATAAGTACGGAGTTGTCCCGCTAAGTATTTGATCCCTTTTTCTATTTCTGACCTAATTTCTGGTTTATTTGCAATATATTCCTTGCCAAAGCGTCCCCACGGTATTTTCGTAGATACTATGTGAATAAAAATATGTATTGGCATTTTATCTAAATCTAATTTATAATGTCTCCAATTGATTTTTTTAATTGCAGTAGCACAAACACCCATACTTGATTCATAAAGTAATGGAATACGGTTAGCAAATCTTTGTAAATAATCACCCGAAGAATCTATTTTTCCTCCATAAGCAAGTCCCATCTCAATTATAAATGGATGTCCTTCACAAACTTCAGGTGGTCTTTGGACTGTACTAGCCCATTCAGGGTTCATCTCCTTCATAATTCCTTTTAAAAGCAATTGTTCTCCTATAGGAGCCAAACAACTAGCATCTGGCCTCATAAATGGAAATTTTTGAAGTAAATCCGTGATTTTAACTATGGCATCTTTATCTAGGTCCATTAGTAAAGTTTCTGGATAAAGCTTTAATGTTGAATTTTGCCGCGCAAATTCACAGAAATTATTAATTGTTTTTTTCCCGGTCCTCTGAAATCTCTTATTCATAAATGAATAAAAATTTGGGCTTGCTTTCCTAAACTCTTCATGTTTATCTTTTTTGACATTTTCGATTAATTGTTTTAATTTTTCAAGAGTTAATTCTTTTACATTAATTGAATTGGTTTTAGGGAGTTTTTTTAATAATAATTTGTATAACTTTTCTAAATCAATATTTGAAGGAATCTGTTGGTCGATTTGTATATCTAATTCTTTTTTAATTTCATTTAAGATTTTAACCCGCAATCTTGAAAATAACTTTTTCAAAATAGAGTCTAAATTAGTATTATTTGAAAGTTCATTGTTAATAATTTCTTTAAATTCTTCAAATTTTAAATTATTAATGTTGTAAACTGTTTTTTTACCCTCAACTTTTCCTATTGGATGTCCCACTGCTTTTTCAATTGCCTTATACAATTGATTAACATTTCTAAATTTATCGGCATCTTTCTCAAGGGATTCGGGCGTTAATTCTTCAATCTTATTGAGTGTTTCTTTTCCAATTCCTTTAATATTTTTTCTTAATAGTTTTTGCATAGAATAATTACCTATAGGTTCATAGGTGATATAAAATTCGCTTAATTCTGCTTTAATCATTTCTAATAATGTATCTGCATCAATTCCGTGCGGATGCGGAAGACTGGCAGTCGGGTTTGGCGGTAATTCTGTAGTACCTCTTCTATAAATGTGTCTATAAATATTTAAATAATTATGCTTGCATGAACTTACTTGACATTGCCTCCAGTCCCCAATTTGTATTATATCTGATGAATTACAATATGGACATTTTTCCACTGAATTATTTATAAATTTATAGGGCTCTTTCTGAGATAGAAACGCATCTTTTCTGATATATTCAAGGACTCCATCTTTTAATTTAGAGATATATTTAATTTTTTCTTTTTTTACTTCTTCTATAAGTTGTTTGAATTGTTCAAATGTCAAATCTTTAATGTTTATTAATCCAGATGTAAGATTTTTATATAATATTTTATATAATTTATTCATATCAATTTTAGATTCTGCTTCGAAAATATCTATTTTTAAATTTTCTCCATATTCATCCTCTACCTTTTTTAATGTCTTTTTTCCAAGTCCTGAAATTATATCTAAAAGAAAAGCATCAAAATTTTTTGCTCTAGTTAGAAATTTTTTTTCATGTTCTAATTTTGTTTTAATATTTGCGGGTGTTAAACTTGTAATTGGGAATGACTTTCCACCCACATATTTAAACAAATTATTTATATTTTCAATTAATTCTATTATTTCTTTTTTTGTAGTAACATCTATTTCTGAAATATTCTTATATTTCTTAGAAATAATTGTAAAGTTCTTAATTCCTTTTAAAATTAATTTAAAAATTTTATTAATTAAATTATCCTTGGTTATTCCTATTGGACTTCCATAAATATCTTCAATTTTATTATATATTTCTCTTAAATTACTGAGTTTATCAATTTCAGCGTCTAAAATATCCGACAAATCCAATTTTATTTTGTTAAAGAGGTCTTTATCAATTCCACCGATTTTATTTTGAAATATCTTTTTTAAAGTAAAATTATCATTAATATTTATATTATGAATAAATTTATTACTACATTTTTTACAGTATATCACATCTCCAAGAGTTTCAACTCTATCTGATCTACATTTTTCACATCGCTCATCTATTGGTTCAATATATTCGATTTCTGCATGAGGTGTGATAATTGCAGTTTTATTTAAGTATTCTAATACTTTTTTTCGTACTCTAGGATAATCTCCTTTAAATTTAAATGATATTTCTGTTCCTGTCCAATTATCCGAATTTGGTATTACTTTATATTCTTCAATTATCGGTTCATTATTTTTTATATCAATCCTCATTTTGTAATAATAAATTTCTTTTCCATTAGTAGAACTTTTTATTTCGACAGGTTCTAATGTTGATATCTGTCCATATAATATTGCCATCTTACCTCCAAAACCAAATGCACCTCTTCCTTGTTTTCTTATATATTTAGATCCATATAATAATATACCAAAACATTTTGGGATCTCTTCATCAGGTACCCCTGAGCCATTATCACGGATTGTAATCTTATATCTATTATTCGGAAGCGACTCCATTTTTATAAAAATATCTGGGGGCTTTTCGATTGCTTCAGCTGCATCAATAGAATTTTCAACTAATTCTCTAATTGTTGTATAAACTGCCTTTTGATCATTATCAAAACCTGCAATTGCTTTATTCTTCTTAAAAAATTCAGCGGGAGAAAGTTGTTGATAAGCTCTATCTGTACCAACTTCTTCTTTTTTGCTCATGACATATTCTCGTGTCGGTAAAATTCCTGATTTATTAATTTTTCGTCTTTTATATTTGTGGCTAACTTTTATTTTCTCCTTTTCTATTATATTTGATAATTCGGTTTTTTCTTTAAATTCAGGTTTTTGAGTTTCTTTAGATTTTGGATGTGATTCTGCTCCTTGATCTGATTTAATATCAGTTGCGGCTTTTGATTTACTTTCAGATTTAGATTTGGATTTAATTGGTAAATTTGGCTTTTGGTCTGGTCTATTTTTTAGGTCAGATTTAGCTGGAGTTTCCTTTTTTTTGATAGATTCTTTTTTAATATTGTCCTTTTTTTCAATCGAATCTGTTTTCGGTGTACCTTTTTCTTTTTTAGTTTTAAGTTGAGTATTATCCACAGATTTTTTTATTTTATTTGAAGTCTTTTTATTGGATTTAGTTACTTTTGTCTTTGGTACTGTTTTTGTGTAAACAGTTTTTCCTATTTTTACTCTTGACTCCGTCTTTTTAATTTGCCGGTCTTTAGGCATTATTTGGTCCAATTTTGTTTGTTTAAGATGTGGTTCGTTCCCTTTTTCTTTAAAAATTCCAAAACAAATTCTACCTTTTATTATTTTTTTTGTAACAATTCCTTTTTGGGTTAATGTATCTAAATAATCATTAATAACTTTTACAGTACTCTGTTCTCTTATCGGTGGAAGTTTTTTAAATAATTCTGGCTTTGTTAGCCAGTTATTTGTCAGTACATCTATTATAACATCTTTCGTGATAACTTCAACTTGTGCCAATTTTATTCCACATCTTTAAATATAGTCAATTAGGAGCGATGGGGTATTAATTTAGCTAATTAATATCTCTACGGTTTAGATGATATTTAAACTCCTAATTAATTTCATACAATTATATTTTTAATAATTAATTGTGATAATAATATTGATCTATATTATGGGTGATTAGGGATAAATTAATGATTATAATATATCGAAAATCGATCTATTTAATCATAATTTACTTATTCTCTAATCTTTCTTTTTAAATCTTTTTATTTTATAATAAAAAATTTTTCAATGAATAAAATCCATTACCGACAAAAACTCAACTTGTAAAATAGATCAAATCAATTGTAATTGTTTTATAGGAAAAGAAAATAAATAAAAAGTTTTTCTAAATACTTAAAAATAAGAAGAAAATTAAAGTTTCAAAAAGTTTTAAATAAGTCAAGATTGGAAATAAAACCAAAATGGAAAAAAATGCGTTGTAGTGCTCTTTTTGATTTAAAATTAATTACTGATGTTGGGTAAATATTTACAAATAATAGGGGGCGCCTACTCAAGAATGTTCAAATGTAATTTTCGTATTTTGGTTAAAAAAATGGAATAAAAAGTTTATAATAAAGATTTTTTGCCATAATATGAATTGGAATAAAGAAATTAGAATAATTTAAGAAGATTCACTCAAAATTACTTATTTTTAAAATTTTTAGAGAAAAAATCTTATAGAGAAAAAAATTAAATAATAATAAATTAAAATCTACGGGAATTATTATTTATTTTATTAACATATATTCACTTTTTAAATTTAAAATAGAAACTAAAATATTAATTAAATTTAATTTTCCTTCTTAGCATTTAAATCATCAATAATATGATCAATAATTTTGGAAGCTATTTTCTTTTTGTTTTCTAATGGTAGATGGACAACAGTATCATTTGAAACTAAAAAGACTTCATTAGTTTCAGTGTTAAATCCTCTTTTTTCTTTTCCGACATCATTAGCTACCATTAAATTAATGTTTGCTTCATTCATTTTTGTTCTTGCTCTTTGGACCAATTCTTCTTCAGAAACTCGATATTCTGCTTTAAATCCACATATATATATATTTTTATCTACCTCTCGGGCTCTATCAATACATTTAGGCGTTGGCTTTAATTTTACTAATAGTTCAGGGGTCGTTGAGGAGATTTTCTCGTCTAATTTATTTACTGCAGTAAAGTCACTAATAGCTGCTGCGCAAATAAAAACATCGTAATGTTTTTTTTCTAATTCATTACAAATAGCATTAGAAAGATCTTCAGTAGAAGTGACTTTAATTGTTTCAAAATATGACGGAATATCTACAGTAGTACCTTCACCATAAATAAGAGTTACATCTGCACCTCTATTTTTTGCATTAATAGCAATTTCTAATCCCATTTTACCACTTGATGGATTACTAATATATCTAATCGCATCAATATATTCTCTTGTAGGGCCAGTTGTTATGAGAAATTTAAGTCCCTTTAAATCTTGTGATTTTGTAGTTAATTCTTTAATCACAGTATTGACAATTTCGTCTACTTTAGCAAGTTTTGCCTTTTTCTCTTCAACTCTAGGACCGACGAATTTAACACCATATTTTTCTAATTCTTTAATGTTTTTCATAACTATTGGGTGGTTATACATTGTTTCATGCATTGCAGGGACAATAATAATTGGAATTCCAGTTCCAAATGCAGTAGTAACCACAGTAGTAACTGGTGTATCATCAATTCCGCACGCAATTTTACTAATTGTATTGGCAGTAGCAGGACAGACCAAGATAATATCAACATGACCAATTTCATCTCCTGCAAGAGTAATATGCTCAACTCTTCCAGTAAGTTTAGTAATAACTTCATTTCCAGTAGCCCATTGTAGTGTATTTGGATTAATTAATTCAGTTGCCGCTTTAGTCATTACAGGAAAAACTTCTGCACCATATCTCATTAAATTTCTTGCTATAATTGGTGTCTGCATAGCTGCTACCGAACCTGTTATGCATAAAGCAATTTTCTTACCCTTCAAAATTTCACTATCTGCTCCTATTATTGTTTTTGAAGAATGTCGATTATACAATTTTTACACCTTAATTAAATTTCGTTGAAATTAAATTTTTAAATTTTGCATATCTCAAAATTTTTTATTTGATTATTTAAAGAAAATTGATATCCAAAATAAAGTGGGACTTTTTAATCTATTATTATCTGAAAAGTTTGCGAGAAACTGAGTTACCGAGATCTGACACTCCGGTAATAACACACTCATTTTCCTTTTTCTATATTTTTAAAAAATATACTGGCGAAAATCTTTTGAATTTTATATATTATGTGAGTAGATATGCATAATAATATATTTTATATTAAAAACATCCAGTAATTTCGTATTGATAACTCATATTTCCACCCAAATTATTATACATACTATAATATTATTCGCATTTCTTTTTATACATACTATTTACTCACCAACCTTCTACCAAGATATCTCTCTTTAGTTCTAAAAATAGTTTGGCCTGTTATTACATCCATTATTTTAATTAGTTAGATAGAGAACCCCGACAAAAACTTTTAGAGAAAATGGAAATTTAATCGGCCTATCTTTTTGTTATTTTTTATAAAATAAAACTATTTATTCTTTTTAATAATACTCCATCTAAAAAAAAATGATATTACTACCAAAAATTATTTATTGTGGATTTTTTATAGGTTTAACTATATAATATAGCATAGATTATAAAAGAAACCTTATTTAAAATGGTTTTACTAATGAATTTAATAATATTATTTTTAAATAATTAAAATGTTAAAGAGAAGGAGTGATAAATTAAGGTGGTCTAATTTATGATCTTAGAAAATGAAAAAAACGATCCGATCGAATTGGAAAGAAAATTACTCTTGTTAGGAAATATATCCGAAATGTTTACAACGGGATTGTTTATTATTAATGCATTCTTAAAAAAAATAGAATTTAATCATAAAAAATTTCAAAAACTTAAGAAAATGAATTCACAAATTAAAAATAATCATAATAAATATTTAGATATAATTAATCTAATTCAAAACGAAATCAAAGATATTGATAGTTATCTTAATATAATCGATACGATTATAACTACAATAGAATTAAAAGAGAATTTTAATCAAGAATTCTTAGAAAATGCCGAAACCAAATTGATTAAACTAATAAACACTATTTCTAAAATAAATAATAAAAAAGAAATTCAATATATTCGTTATTTCACACCCCAAATTGTCTTTTAGTGAATAACATATAAATTAAACTTGTTGATTTAATAAAAATATCCAAAGAGGAATAGTTCGATTTGGAAATAAATGCACTTGAAAAATCAATTTCTGACCTTATTAGCCAGTTCATAGACCTAATTGAGGAAATCAAAAGAGCAATTCCCAAATATATATTAAAAAAATTACTTATGTTTAATTAAACAGATAATATATACAACTCCAAAAATTTAATCCTGTTACCAAAATAATTTAACCCAAAGAAGTTTAAAACATCAATTAGATATGCTAAAAAATACAATTAATACTAACTTTATTAAATAATTGAAGAAAGATCTTAAAAGTTAATATTAAGAAGTATAATAATCAAGCAAAATATATTTGGACAAGGTAGTAAGAAGTTAAGAAAATCTCCAAATCAAATATTCAGATTAAAGAAAGGCAAGATAGAAATGCTTGGGGTCATTCCGAAATCTATTCATATGGAATAAATAAAAAATTATTTTTCTATTTTCAAGCTAAGGAAAATAAATAAACTCTAATTATTTAAAAAATTGGAATTAAAAAATTTAATAAATAATTTTTAGATTATGATTTAAAATTGATCACCAATAATTTTAATAGTCTACATATTTTTGTTTAGAGCGATAAAAAAAAAGAATGAAAGTAATCGGGAAACAAAATGAATTTTGAGAAATATTTTGGATCTGATGATTATATCGTAAGTGAGCAATTAAAGAATATTGTTAATGTAGCGATAGCCCTTGAGCGTCCATTATTAATAAGAGGAGAACCTGGTACTGGTAAAACTTTATTAGCTCATTCAATAGCTAAAGCTTTAGGTAAACGACTAATTGTTTGGAATATTAAAAGTACAACAAAAGCAAAAGATGGACTTTACATATATGATACTGTCCAGAGGCTTTATGATAGTCGATTTGGAGATAAAGATGTATCGAATATCAAGAATTATATACGATTAGGTAAGTTAGGTGAAGCATTTACAAGTGATGAACAAGTTGTCTTATTGATAGACGAAATTGACAAAGCTGATATAGAATTTCCTAATGATTTATTAAATGAACTTGATGAAATGTCATTTCATATTATGGAGACTGATGAAATTATTAAAGCCAAGCATAGACCAATCGTGATTATCACATCCAATGCTGAAAAAGAATTACCTGATGCATTTTTGAGGAGATGTATTTTTCATTATATCGAATTTCCGGATCCAGAGTTAATGGAAAAAATTATTTATGTGCACCATCCAAACATCAAAAAAACGCTATTATGGAATGCAATGGACAAATTTTACGAGTTAAGAAAAGTGCCTTACTTACGAAAGAAACCCAGCACCTCAGAGCTTATTGATTGGCTTGGGGTCTTGATAAAAGCAGGTTTAACAGAGAAAGACCTTAAAGAGAATGTACCTTTTATTGGAACTTTAATAAAAAAAGAACAAGATTTGGAGAACCTTGCAAAACGTTCCAGTTATTCATTTCTAAAAAGTAGTTCATCATATTAATTATTGATTGGGAATAAAAAAATGTTTATTGATTTCTTCTATGAATTGAAAAAAAGCAGAATCCCGGTTTCTATTACCGAGTTTATGACATTAATTAAAGCATTGGAGTTAGGACTCGAAAATTGTAATCTAGAGAATTTCTACTTTTTAGCACGTTCTCTTCTTGTAAAAGACATTATATATTATGATGAATATGATCGCATTTTTCTTAAATATTTTCAAGGCTTAGATATTCCAATTTCAATTCGAGATGAAATTTTAAAATGGTTAGAAGACCCTAAAAGATTAAATTTAACAAAAGAGCAATTAGAGCAATTAAAAAAATTGGGGCTTGATGAACTATTAAAAATGTTTGAAGAGAGATTGAAAGAACAAAAAGAACGACATGATGGGGGCAATAGATGGATAGGTACTGGTGGAACTTCTCCTTTTGGAAATTATGGCGCCCATCCAACTGGAATTAGCTTCTCTAGTACTCATGGCGCTGGTACAGCAGTAAAAATTGCAATGCAACGATATTATAGAAATTATCGTAATGACATTAGACTTGATATTCGTCAAATTCAAATGGCACTTAAGAAACTCCGTCGATTTAAAAGAGTTGGTATTGAAGATGAATTAGACCTTGATGGTACTATCGATAAAACATGTAAAAATGGAGGTGAATTAGAAATTTGCATGCAACCTCCAAGAAAAAATAGGATTAAAGTCTTGTTAATGATGGACGCAGGCGGCTCAATGGACCCGTATATTGATATAGTAAACCGACTATTCTCCGCAGCTCACTCACTTAGATTTTTTAAAGATTTTAAATATTATTATTTTCATAATTGTGTTTATCAAATTTCATATAAAGATATGAACCAAGATGAAACAATATATACGAGCGATATTTTAAGGAAATGTGATGAAGATTATAAATTGATAATGGTCGGTGATGCTTCTATGGCCCATTCAGAACTCATGTGCAGTGGGGGCAGCTTATATTATACAGATACTGATGGGACTGCTGGAATTGTCTGGTTAAACAGACTCCGTCAACATTTCAAAAAATCAGTCTGGCTAAACCCAATGAATGAAAATGTCTGGGGTGGTTATACGGTAAAAGTAATCCGGACTATTTTTCCAATGTTTCCTTTAACTTTAGAAGGAATTGAAAACGCTGTTAAAAATCTAGTTTAATTCTCTAAATTTATGTCATATTGGGGGATTCGTATTAAAATTACATGTAATATTTGTAAAAAACAAGCAGAAAAGCTGGAAAATGTTTCATTTTATATAAATTGGATTGAATATGAACCTAATATTTGGATTTGTCGTCAATGTAAAGAAAATGTAATTGATAATTCACTTTTATTTTATAAATTTAGCTCTTTTGCTCAACATATTAAGAAAAGTTCGTCAAAAAATCATAAATGAACATGTTTTTAATTTTAAATCAATTTCTAGATTAAAAAAATTGTAATAAATAACTCAAAAAATTAAAAAATTGATATCATTTTTTAATTTACTCAAAAAGACTTCTATTTTTGGCCAATCGTATAATATTTTAATTTACTCGAAAATAAATTAAAATCATAAATTTTACGTCCATCGATAATAATTGGTTCTTTCATATTTTTTATAAAGAAATCTGGGGTTAATTCTCGAAATTCATCCCACTCGGTTATTATTAAACAAGCATCGGCGCCTTTTATACAATTTAAAAGTGAGTTTGAATAATTAATTGTACCTTTAATTAATTTTTTAGCCTCATCAATAGCAACTGGGTCGTATGCATTAAGTATTACACCTTCCTTTACTAATTGGTCTATTATTTTGATCGAAGGGGCTTCCCGCATATCCGAGGTATTCGGTTTGAAAGATAACCCTAAAATTGCAATCTTTTTCCCTTTTAAATTACCAATTGCTTCTTTCAAAATTTTGATCATGATTAATGGTTGTTTTTCATTAACATCTAGAATAGCATTGATTAATATTGGGTTATACCCCCTATTTTTAGCAAATTCTTTAATTGCTTTTACATCTTTAGGGAAACATGAACCACCAAAACCGCACCCTGCCTTCAAGAATTTACCGGAAATTCTCTGGTCTAGACCAATTCCTTGGGCTACTTCATTAATATCTATTCCTCCAATTGTCCTGGATATATTTGCCAATTCATTTATAAACGAAATTTTCATTGCTAAGAAAGTATTATTTGCATATTTTATCATTTCAGCTGTCCTTGGATTTCTAACAATCAATATTTTTCCTCCTAATTGCATAAACAAATTTTTTAATAAATTTGCTGTTCTTTGGTCTGATGCCCCTATAACTGTTCTATCTGGATTCAAAAAGTCATTCATAGCATCTCCCTCTTTTAAAAATTCGGGCGTCATTGCTATAGAAAAATCTACTCCACACTTCTTACCTGAAAATTTCTCAAGAATTGGTAATACCACTTCTTCTGTTGTACCCGGTACTACTGTACTTTTTACAACAGCTACATGAAAATGGTCCATCGTCCCAAGAACTTTACCCAAATTTTCCGCAGAACTCTTTATATATTTTAAATCTATCTCTCCAGTCTTTAATGAAGGCGTCCCAACACAAATAAACGAAATATCCGTGTCTTTTAATATTGTATAATCCTTTGACGCACTAAATCTTTTACTTTCAAGGACTTTACCAAGATTTTCTCTTAAATTCGGCTCAAAAAATGGCACTTCACCATTGTTTGCCATCTTAACATTGTTTTCTAATATATCAACACATTTAACTTTATACCCTTTCAGTGCAAATCCTACAGCTGATATAAACCCAACATATCCGAGTCCTATTATACCAATTTTTCCAATTTTTATATTATTCATTTTGACCAACTTTCATTATTTAAACCCTCATTTTTATAAATATTTATCGCCCACTTGAACTATTGAACTCAAATCTTTTAATAATTCTAATTTAGTTGATACTTTAAAAAAAATTTACTGCATAGAAAATTTTTTTTAAAAACTTGATCATCTAATTTATACTGATTCGTAATTTTTGGAAGAATAAAAATAGCAAAAATAAGAAATAACTAAACTTCCAGAATAATTTAAACATAACTTCAAATATTAAAACATATAAAAAATAGATAAATTATATGAGTTGGAAAAATTGGTGTCTATAAAATCATGGGGTACTTATCTCCCAGGTTATAAACTCCCTAGAAAGAAAATTGGTGAAGCTTGGGATTTTCCAATTGTACCTGGAACAAAATCTGTAGCTAATTATGACGAAGACAGCATTACAATGGCAGTTGAAGCCGGTCTTGAATGCTTAAAAGGTATTGACCTTAAATCTGTTGATGGTCTATTTTTTGCTTCCACTACTGCTCCATATGCTGAAAAATTAAATGCATCTCTTATTACTACTGTCCTTGACTTAAATGATGATATTTTAACTAATGATTTCCTTGGAACTACTCGAGCAGCAACAACAGCTCTCCGAGTTGCTTACGACACTATCAAAGCAGGTGATGCTAAAAATATATTAATTGTAACTTCTGATAAAAGAGACCCTGAACCTTTAACTATGTATGAATATGCTTTCGGTGACGCAGCTGCTTCGGTATTAGTTTCTAGTGAACCTGGCATTGCTAATATTGAGGGTTATTATTCCATAAGCACTAATACTGTTGGCCCTTATAGGCGATCTTTTGATGAATTTGTAAGGACATTCGAAATTAAAGTCGAAACTAAATTAAATTATACCGATTCTATGGTACGTGCTTTTAAAGGACTAATGGAAAAATTTGAATTGACTCCTGATAAAGTCGATAAAGCAGCTTACTATGCTCCAGACCCTCGATTCCATGGAACTATAGCTAAAATAATGAAATTTGATAAAAAAGCAGTAGTTGACCCATTATGGATGGACTTATCAAACGTAGGTACACCGTTACCTTTTATATCTCTAGCCACGGTCTTCGAAAAAGTTAAAGAAGGTCAAAATATCCTTCTAGGTGGTTATGGTGATGGGGCTGATGCCTTCTATTTAACTGGAACGGGTTCCGGAAAAGAACTAAGCAAAGATAGAATGAAAGTTAAGAAACGCATTAGAAAACAAAAAACTCTTGATAATTATAATACATATCTTAAAAATCGATACCTTGTTAAATCTAAAAAACCATTAACCCGTAAAGCTAGCCCTGTTTTGATCTGGAGAGAAGCCCTCAGAGTTCATAAACTCTATGGAATAAAATGTAAAAATTGTGGTGCTGTCCAATATCCAAACTGGCGAGCTTGTATGGTCTGCGGAGCTAAAGATAATTGGGAACTTTATAAACTCCCCAGACATGGTACCATTTATACTTTTACCCTTGATCACTTAATCGGAGCCGAATACTTTGAAACACCTGTCCCAAGGTGCGTTATCGAACTTGATGGTGGCGGCAGAATTCTCCTAAATATGACCGATTGCAATCCTTATGAAGTTAAAATCGGGGATAAAGTTGATATCATCTTTAGAAAATTACATGAAGGCGGAGACCTTGAACAACACCAAAATATGATTGGTTATTATTATAAATGTAAACCTTCTGTAAAAAAGGCGGAGGCTGAATAAATATGGGTAAAAAAGGTATTAGAGATCGTGTAGCAATTATTGGTGGTGGCGCTACTAAATTTGGCGAAAGATGGGATATGGGCGTTGAAGACCTTTTAATTGAAGCTGGTTATGAAGCTTTTAATGACGCTGGCTTTAAAGATCATGATGAAATTGAAAATACTATCGAAGCTATCTGGCTTGGAAATCAATATTGGTTTACTGGCCTAGCTGGTGTTACTGCTGCTGACTCCTTAAAACTCTATGGAAAACCTATCACTCGAGTAGAAAATTTCTGTGCATCTGGTATGGACGCCTTTAGAAATGCGTGCTTTGCAGTTGCATCTGGCGTCAATGATGTAGTACTGGCTTGTGGCGTTGAAAAGTTAATGGACGAAGGCTCATCCGGGCTACCTGGCTTTAAACAAATGGGCCATCCTCTTCTTCCATTGCCCTCGGCGCCTGCTATGTTCTGCTTTGCAGCTACCAGGTCTTTTCATGAACACGGCTGGACTAAAGAAGATTTGGCTAGAGTCGCCGTCAAAAACCATAAAAATGGCGTAAAACATCCCAAAGCTCACTTTAGGCGTGCTATTACCATTGAAGACGCAATGAACGCTCCTATGATTGCTGATCCATTGGGCAGATACGATTGCTGCGCTATGTCTGATGGGTCCGCCGCACTTGTTATCACCACTCCAGAATTGGCTCCCTCTTTTAACTCTGATTATATCATTGTTAAAGCAAATGCCGTTGCCGTTGAAACCGCAACTCCCTGGTACGACCCAAAATTCGATTTTATTAAATTCCCTGCTACCAGAAGAGCTGCTGAACTCGCATATCATGAAGCTGGCGTTACTAACCCTGCTCAAGAAATTTCGCTTGCTGAAGTCCATGACTGTTTTACAATAACCGAATTATTAAATTGCCAAGATTTAGGGTTTTGTGAAATAGGTGAGGCTCCAACAAAATTAAAAGAAGGGTTTTTCAATGTTGATGGCCAAGTAGCTGTCAATCCATCTGGTGGACTAAAGTGCTTTGGGCATCCAATTGGTGCTACAGGCTGTAGAATGATCTGGGAATGTTATAAACAATTACAAGGAAAAGCGTTAGGCGAGCAAGTAAAAGATCCAAATCTTGCGCTTGCACATAATTTAGGTGGAGCTTATTCTGTTTGTTCTGTGACAATCTTAGGCCACCCAGATTAATTATCTCAATTTTTTTATTTTTTTTAATTTTAATTTGATTCTTATATTTTATTAACTAAGAATTTATGTTCAAATTTTTAAATTACTTTTAAAATTACATTAGTAAAAGAGTAAACTTTATTTTTTTAATTGTTAAAATAAAAAAAGTTTAAAACCGGGAGGATGGAGTCAATATGGAAAAGACATTGAATTTTATATATTATATGGAAAGAATTTTCACATTTGATGAAAGAATAATAAATGAAATAGAAATAAGAAAAAATAAAAGTAGAAATTGTTTAATTTTTAGAGTATATGCTTTTATTAAAAATTTAAATTCTTTTTTCAATGACCTTTATGATTTCTTTTGGGTGAGAAAGTACTGTGATACCTTCCATATTTCTTAATAATTCCACATTTTTTAAATCAATTTTTCTCATTCTTAATTTAAGCTTTTGTCCATTGGGTAGAGTTGTAGTGATATCTCCAGGCCGCTGATCAACGGGAAAAATGTAAACAGGTACAAAACCTTTAATTGTTTGAGCAACGCAATTTGTAATTAAGGTATCGGCAATTCCATAGACTATTTTTGCAACTGTATTTCCAGAAGCAGGACAGACGAATAAAAAATCATATTTACCGCGTTGTAATGGCCCTGCCAGAAAAGGTTGATTAGGACCAATCTCGCAAAAGCATTTAGGAAATAGACTCATGAGTGGCTTATATAATTTATACCATTTTAAGACCATCTCACCTTGTTTAGAGATAATAATTGTAATATTAATTTTATATTTATCTACAATCAATTTTATCAAATCAAAAGTTTCTTGAATAAAATCTCCGCAACCTGTAATACCCCAGACGATATTCAGTTCCATTTTATTCTTCACAGTTCCAGTTTGTAGGAATAATAAATTGTATTTAGAAAAATTCTCAATTTTTTAGCGTAATTTTTTTAAAATATCAATTGAAATATGGGCGTATTTTTCTAAATATCTCTTTAATTTACAATTTTTAGTCTATAATATTCAATAAGAATTAGAGGATACTTTATTTTTAATTTTTTTATTAAAAGACCGACAAGTCCAAATTTAAAAATTATTATATATCGATATATTGAAATTTGGACTAAAAAGGAAGTTTAAAATAAAAAGAGGAATTAATTAGGCTATAGGGATTTTCTCAAAATTAGAAAATAGAAGTTTATTGTTTTTATATTCTATATCGGACTTAACAGGTATTAAATCAATGGATTCTTTTAGTGCCGAATTAAAAGCATCACTAAATTTAGGGTCTACTTCTGAGTTTGGTCTAAAGTTAGTTGGGTCAGACCTAAGCCCTAGAAAATATACTATAATCTGGTATTCTTGTTTATTTATTTTAATTAAATCTAATAAATGCTTCGTAGACCTAGCTGAAACTGCGTCCGGGAATAATAAGGTACTTTTTTCGACTAAAGTACAAATTTTTAATTCGACCAAGTACTTTTTTTTCTTATTTTCAAGGAGATAATCAATACGTGAATTCCCTATTCTATATTCTTTCTTTTTTATCGAATAGTTTTTTAATTCTTCAATTTCATTATTTTTAAGAAGAAACTCAAATAACCAATTTGGTAGTCGGGAATCAATACCCACAATTATGTCTTCTTTATTTTTTACCGCTAATAGATCAAATTGAGTTTTTCTGTTTGGCTTGTCTGTTTTTTTAACAAAAACAGGGGCGTTGGGGACTAATAAATTCTTTAGACGTCCTGGATTCGGTACGTAAACTTTTTCTGAACTTTTACCCTTTTTTATAATTCCTGTATATTTATTCAATCGCTTTACAAAATGGTATTCATTTAAAACATCATCAATTTCGAACATTTTTTATCCGCCTAAAGTTAAATCATCGATTTAAGTTAATAATTATTAACATCAATATAAAATATAAAATTATCATTAAAAATATTTAACAAAATAACAAACAAAATGCTAAATTTTAGTGAAAAACATTTTATTTCGAAGGAAAATCAAACAAACAAAATTAAAAATAAGCAAAGTAATTAAAAAATTCGTCAAGAAATAACCATTTAATCTCTTTTTAAAATTAGTTAATTATTATAAATTCAATTAAAATCTATAAAATAAATTTATATGGACATAACATTTATGGAAATATAACTATCTAGGTTTAAATCTTTTTAAATGGTTTCAAAATAATAAATAAAATAGAATTTAAGCAGTTTGATTTGTTAAGTTGTTCTAGAATTCATGTTGAAAAAATTTAGTAAATAAAAAATCCCACTTATTTGTAATTTTTTATTATATTTACTTTTGTAATTTCTATGACAAATAAAAAATTATTCTTAAATTAAAAAAAGCTTTTAAATTATAATTGATTATAATAAAATCAAAATTGATTAATCTGATTAAATATTAAAATTATCAAACATAAATATAGTATTTGAGAACTTGTGAGTGAATCAGTATGACAAATGGAGATTTTGACTATTTATTTAAGATAATTGTGATCGGATCAGGTGGTGTAGGTAAGACAGCATTAACTACCCGTTTTGCGCAAGGAATTTTTAGAGACCAATATAAAATGACAATTGGGGTAGATTTCTCAATAAAAACAATTGAAATTAATGGAAAGAAAGTCAAATTACAAATATGGGACACTGGTGGGCAGGAAAGGTTCGCTTATATTCGTCCACTTTACTATAAAGGTGCTTCTGGTGCGATCTTTGCTTTTGATATTACGAATCGTAAGAGTTTTGAGAGTTTATCTAATACATGGTTCAATGAGGTATTCACAAATTGTGGCAGTAATATTCCGTGGGTATTAGTGGGAAATAAGGCCGACTTACCAGATCGTGAAGTGTCAGTGGAAGAGGCGCGGGAGTTTGCAGCCCAAAGAGGGGTTAGTTATATTGAATCATCTGCAAAATCAGGGCAAAGTGTAAACGAGGTATTTTATGCATTAACTAAATTATTAATAGGTGAGCGAGAAGACATTGGCATGCCGACAATAAGTAGCACAGCGTCTACAGCAACGCAAACTCAGACGCAAGTATCGCAAGCAAATCAACAGGGAGAAACTGTAGAGGCTCAAGAATCATTTGACCAGCAAGCATATTTAAAAGCATTGGAAAATTATAAAAAGCTTTCAAATGTAGCGTTATCCAGATTACAATCTGGGGATCATCATGAAGCGTTAAATCTATTTAAGCAAGCATATGAATATGCAAGTAAAGTCAAATTTGAAGATGGAATGACTTGGTTACAAGAGCAAATCGACTATTGTAATAAGCTCATAGAACAAGCCAGACAACAACAAGAAAAAAAGAGTTATCCTATGATATGTAGATATTGTAATGTTCAATATAAAGTCCCAAAACCTGCAAGATATAGATGTCCTAAATGTGGTACTGAATTAGAGAAGTTATATTAATCTAATTTTATTAGGTTTTTATTATAAAAATCTAAAATTATAAAAATTGGGGAAAATTCAATAGGATAAAATTTAGTGAAAAATTAAAAAGTATAAATAATCAAGGCAATTTAGGGAACTTGATTATTAGGTCTTCGGGTTGTAAGTGTTCATATTTTGCTGTTATACCCAGTTTTGCTTTGTGGTCGACTTGGATCATCATATGTCCCCAAGGTGTCCCATTTTTAATACATTCTGTGATAAAGGTATGTCGAAGAGAGTGAAATGTTCTACCCTTAGGGTCTATATTTGCAAGTTCCATTGCTTTCTGTAAAATTCGGTTCATTTGAGCTATAGATAAAAAGTTTTTTTTCCTAGAGAGGAAAACAGGTTGATTTACATCAGTAAAGTTAAGCATTTTTAGGTAATTTCTGAGTTCCTTACAAGTTTCTTTTTCAATTTTTACCCTGACTTTAGTTCTATTGAATTCTTTTTTACCTTTTCTTTGGATATTAATTGTAGGGATGCATTTATCGCAATTTCCATCGCATTTTGAGCAAGAGAGGTCTTTTATTAGAAGTTGTCTAATTGCTGTGTTTCTAGCACCAGTCCCAACAGCGCTCAATTTTATTATTAGGTAGTTTCTAATTCCTTCCATTGAATACCTGTTATTTTCTGGCTTTTTAATTTCGGATAGCATTGCAGCTATTTCTTCCATATTGAATGGTAATTTCTCTTTTTTAATAGATTGAACAGATTCCAAATTTAAAATATCATCATATTCTTCAATTAATGATCTTATTTGGTCTAGCAAATCAGGATTGTTATGGTTTCGTTTTTCACGTCTTAATGTTCTGTGGTATTTACGTCTAAGAAATCTAAATAAAGTTTTCAAAGCACACAATCTGCGGTTAATAGTAGCTCCTGAACACTTTCTTTCACGTAAAATTGCAATGTAGTCCTCAATATCTTCTACAATCGTATTTTCAATATTTTCAATATTACACGAATTAACGAAATGCATAATATCATATCTATAATTTCTAATCAATGAATCAGACTTTCCAAGTTTTCTATTAAATTCAAAGAACTCGTCAATTAGTTTAATTGAACTGTTGGACAGCTTTTTTTCATTTTCAGGTGAATCGATTAATGAAACCATTGAAGTATCAATCATTTTTAATCAGCTTGGATTATTGCTATTATTGAAATATAAGGTAAATTATATTTCATTAATCCATAGATTATCTGTATATTATCTTGGGAATACTTGATTAAATAACAATTTTAAATAATAATAATAAATAGAATACCTTTGAATAAATGGCGTGGTGAAATATAATTATGGGCAAAATTAGAGGAGAATAAAGATTTAATTAATATATAATTTAGAAATGTGTTTTAAATTAATAAAAAGATAAATTTAAAAATTTTTAAAAGTAATACTGAATTATTTACCAATAATTAAAAATATTTTTTTAATAATCAAATAAAAAAACGGAAATAAAATTAAAATAAAGAATAACTTAATTTTAACCAAATTTTAAAACATAAGAGATGTGATTAAAAATGGCTCAGGATTCTGATGAAGAAGAGAATGAAGATGAAGAAGAATGGGATGAAGATGAAGAAGACCCTGAAGAAATTATTGCACAAATAATACAATTATTAACACAAATAAGCAATGATAATTCGGTACCTAGAAATATACGTAGAGCAGCAGATGAAGCTATAAATGTTTTAAAATCAGGTGAAGGTACACCAGCTCATAAGGCATCAAACGCTATTTCGATATTAGACGAAATTTCACAAGATCCAAATTGTCCATTATATGCTAGAACAAGAATTTGGAATACTGTATCGTTATTAGAGACAGTTCAAGATTAAATGTTTAATGTCATCAAATCTTTTGCCATTATTACTTCATTCATAAATTTCTTTTCAGATTGTTCTTTAATTTTTTTCAAGATGTTTTCATTATGGAATGCAGCTGAAATGTGAGTTAATGCAAGTTTTCTTATATTAGCTTGAGTTGCCAATTTTACGGCATCTGATGGTGTGCAATGGTAATATTTATGGGCGAAATCTGCTAAAGAGTCCGGGAATGTTGCTTCACAAATTAATAATGTACAACCTGAAGACAATTTAATAATATTTTCAACAGGTCTTGTATCACCTGTATAACAAAGAGATTTATTTGAGAGTTTTTCTTCAACTTTATACGCGAAAGTAATTGGGATATGTTCAACTTTAGCAGCAGTAATTATATAGTCATTTACATTGACCAATTGAAATTTATTGGAATCTTTAAGGACCATAAAGTCCAAATCAAATTTTAAGGCATTTGAAGGTGTATTAATTAATTTTAAAATTGTTCTAATCGTGTAATCTATCTGTGGAGGCCCAATGATTTTTAATGGTCTAGTTCTTTGAGAAATAATCCAATAATACCATAATAGAGAGAATATTCCTAAAAAGTGGTCATTATGGAGGTGTGTAATACATATAGTATTAATTGTATCAATTTTGTCAAGTAAAATTAATTTTTGAGTAGTACCTTCGCCGCAATCAAGTAATAGGTCATTATTTATAAGGATACTAGAATATGTTAAAGTTGAACTTAGTGCGGACCCAATTGTTCCAAGAAAAGTGATTTTCAATTTAATTTTCACTTCCAGTAAAATAATGATAATAATTTTTAATAAATAATTTTAAGTATTTTGAAAAATAAAGAATTAAAAATTAATTTAAATTAAATTTTCGATTGATATAATTTGAATAGTGAATCAATTTTAGTAATAGGTGTGAATTCAAGACCGATTGCGGCATCTGCCAAGGCATTGGGGCTAAAAGTAAATGTAATAGATTACTGGGGAGACCAAGATCTCCGGAAAATAGCAAATGATATCTTAGTAGTACGTGATTTTGAAGATAAAAAAGAAAATATCTTGGGTAAAAATGTACAATTTAGTGATATTTTGTTTTATTTAACCAAGAAAATGATAGAAAAGCATCCAGAAATCAATACGGCATTAATTGGTAGTGGATTAGACGATCGATATGATATTTGGCAAAATATTTCAAAATTGGTCTGGGTTGAAGGTAATGAACCGATAAAAATAAAAAGAGCAAGAGATCGTATCAATTTAAATAAAAAAGTCGGGCAATTTGGTCTAAAAGTCCCAAAATCTAAAATTGTTTATAAACCAAGTCAGATTATTGATTTTGGTAAAGAAAATGGGTATCCACTTGTGTTGCGTGCTTCATGGGCTAGTGGAGGCGGACGCGGAATTTTAAGAATAAATAGTGAAGAAAATATTAATGCATCTTGGAAATTTTTATTAGGAGATGAGAAAAAGGCGGACATGGTGGTACAAGAATATATCCCTGGCAAGGATATTAGTATAACTTCCTTAAATAATGAAGAAGAAGTGCATATAATTTCAATAAATGAGCAATTAATTGGATTAAAACAATGTAATGCACCTACTCCTTTTGCATATTGTGGAAATATTATACCAATTGATTTAGATAATAAAATAAAAAACAAAATAATAAAATCAACCAAGGATTTGCTAAAATTTTTAAAATTACGTGGAATAAATGGAGTTGATCTTAAAATTTATGGCGGTAATATTTATTTTATGGAGGTAAATCCGCGGTTCCCAGGTACAATGGAATTATTAGAGTTATTATCTGGTTTTAATATGGTTAAACTGCATATAGATTCTTGTAAAGGGAAAATAATTCGCCCACAATTCCCAAAAAATAAATATGGAATTAAGATTATACCATATGCAAAAAATGACTTTAAAGTTAATAAAAGTTTTAAAAAGCCAATATTTTTTGATATTCCATCATTAGGGACAATAATAAAAAAGGGTGACCCAATATTAACTATTCAGATTTTGGGAGATTCAAGAGAAAAATTATTTGATAAAACAATTAATATTGTAGAAAACCTTTATTTATATTGAATAATAATTTAAAATGAGGTATTGAAGATGACTTTCAATCCATTTGATAATTTGGTCAAGGAAATAAAAACAAAAATGAAATCAATTATTGCAGATACACCATATCTTGCAATTTTAGATTTAAATGGTAAATACTATTACTATGATAAACAATTAGACGCACAAAAAGATATAATCGAGGATTTTTATAAAAATTTGAACATAAATATTGGGCAGTATTCACTACCAATTTCTGCGCCTTTAGGTTTTTTTCGGATATCTGAAAATATATTAGTTGCAATTTATTTAGAAAAGGGGCAAAGCGGAAATATTTTACTGTTTCAAGGTATAGTTAAGAATTATACTCCTAAAATTAATGAGTATATTGAAAACATTGTTCAAATGGAAGAAATTGAAAAGAATGCTCATAAAATAATTAAGTTAAAGAAAAGAGAAATTCCAAAAAGTTTAGAAGAAATACAGTGCCCCCTTTTGAGGCAGCAATATAAAGATAAAAAATATGCATATAACGAAGGGCTTGTATTAAAATTATGCGATGGTGAAAAAACAATCGCCGAAATAATTAAGCAAGTAAAATTGCCAAAAGCAGAGATTTTATCAATAATAAATACATATAAAGACAAAGGTTGGATTGAAATAATTACTACTATATCCGAAGACGAATTATATAAAAGTAAAATTATTGGTAAAACATATATCAGTGCTACTCCTGATATATCTGAAAAAGAAAATGAAGGTGATATCGAGCTTTATCCCATTTTATTAGAAAAATACATTGATAAAAAATTTTCATTTGAAGAGGGCCAAGTTATTCAATTTTGTGATGGGAAACATTCTATTAAACAAATTGCTGAATTAACAAAGAAATCGGAAACTGAGATACTTGATGTGATTAACAAATATCAACTAAAAGGGTGGATCCATATAGAAACTGAATAATTTTATTATTTCGTAAAATTATAATTTTCAATATAATTAAATATCAATAAAATAAATATTACTTGAAAAATACATCATTACAATATGAATAAAATTATTATAAATTATAAATTTTAGAAAAATAGGACATGATTTTTATTTTTGCCTTTATTTAGGTCTATATTTAGGTGATATGAATGGAAGAACCAGATTGGGAAAAGATACAAGAAAAGCCAGAGAAATCTTATAAAGTTTCAGGTATATATCTTTTAGACCGCAAGAAAAAAATTGTTATGCTTGAAGCTGAATTAAAAAAGGTTCAAATTTTAAATCAAGAAGCAAATTCAAAAATAAAGGATTTAGAAGAGCAGCTAAAAGTCCAAGAAAAAACATTAAGTGATAAATTAGCAGAATTAGAACAAACTAATGACGAAAATACTAAGATAATAAGTGATTTAAAATTACAATTGACCACTAAAGATAATCACATTAAGGAATTAAAACAAGCAATAAATGATGTTCAAGAAGCTGTAAATACAGTTAAAGCCGAAATTGCAAATAAAGATAAAATAATTAATGAAAAAGATTCAATAATAGCCGAAAAAGATAATGAGATACAGTCCTTAAGAGATCAAATGGTGCAAATAAATCAGAATACTGCTCAGTTTGACTCAAAAATTAAGGAAAAAGAAAATGAAATTATAAGTCTAATGAAAGACAATGATGAATTATTAAATGAGATACGCCAAAATGAAGAAAAAATTAAAGAGTTAGAAGCTCAGTTACAGGCTGCTAGTAGTTCTCAAGAGATTATATCACAAAAAGATTCTGAAATAGCTCAATTACAGTCAGTTATTAATGAAAAAGACCAACAAATTGCAAAATTAAATGAAGAAATATCTAGCTTGCAATATCAAATTCAATCATTACAAACTCGAACTCAAGCGCCTCAACCTCAGTCTGCATTTCAAGAAGGTCAAAAGTTAATTGAAAGTGTACCCGCCGAAAAATCTGTATCCAGTCCTGTTGCAACTCCCGCAGTTAATGCACCAGACACTACTGCTACCGAAAATGTTACTCTAGAAGATCATTGGAGATGTCCTAAATGCGGATCAAAGAGAGTAGTTGAGGAAATTGATAAGAGTAGAATTTTATATATTGCAGCTGGAAGACCAATTTATGCTAAAAAACACCGATGTTTACAATGCAGTGCCGAATGGCATTAATAAGATTTAAATTTCACTTCATTTTATGTTTCTCTAATATATTTCGTATAAATTTTTCATATTTTTTAATTAAATTGTCCCACAGAAATTTTTCAGACACTATTTTTCTTGAATTAATCTTAATTTGATTTGTTAGACTTAAATTTTTCAAGAGAGAATAAATTGCATTGGTTATCGATATAGAATTTCTCTTTAAAATGATTTGGCAATTTTTTCCATGTGTAAGATATTCTGAGATTCCTGTACTATTTGTAATTACAATTGGAGTACCAATTGCAAGAGATTCTAATGCACTTAAATTAAAAGTTTCTCCCATTGACGGTAAAACATACAAATCTGAATCATAAATCTCATTAAAAACCTTACTCGACTCAAGTTTTCCCTTAAATTCGACAAAATTATTTAATTGAAGGTTTTTTATTAAATTTCTAATTTTTGTTAAATATTTTCTTTTTTTATGCATATCTGAAGCAATATCATTGCTAAGTTGACCAATTATCTTAAGAAATAACTTATAATTTAAGTTTCTATTATTTATTTGATGTATAGATTCAATAAGAATGTCCAATCCTTTTAATTTATTAATTTGACCGATATAAATAATTTGAAAAAGCTTTTTCGCTTGTTCTTCGGGATATTTTTTTAAGGGGAACTTTTTAAGGATGTTTTTTGATATGCCTATTGGGATGACTTCAAATTTATTTTCTTTTAAGAATCTATTATTCAAGTAATTTTTCATCCTATTTGTAAGCGTAATAATAAAATCCGAGTATCTAAGACATTGAATACCTAAAAACAGATCAATTATATCTCTAACTTTTGAATGCGTCCCCGTCTTAAACCATGGCCTTATATTATGCGTTGTAAATATGGTTGCAATATTTTTAGAAAATAATTTAATAATCATAATAATTAAAATCTGAGAAATACCATTAGTCCATATAATTTTCTTTTCTTTTAATTGGAGTAATCGTAGAAAAACTTTAAAATTATAGATTATACCTCTTAAAATTGGTATTTGAAAAGTTTTAACCTTAACTATCCTCAAATTTTCATTTAAAACTTCTACTTTATTATTATTTATGTCTTTTATTGTAAAGATGATAATTTTAAAGTTCAATTTTGATAGATAAGTCCCCAATTCAAAAATATATTTTTCGATTGCACCTCCACTTTTAGGTGGTATGCTTATTAACGGTGGACCAATTAAAACGATTTGAGTCATTATGAGTTTGAAATTATAAATTCTTTATGAATTTTTTAAGAAAAATTATTAAATCATCTTTAATTTCTGAGTCGTCCAGACATAATTCTATAAATGCTTTTGCATAATCTAGAGGATTTCCGATGTCATATCGTTTTTCTCCTTTTTTCATACAGATAGCCCAAATATCATTCTTTTTTAAATCTAATAAAATTCGAATTGAATCCGTCAATTGTCGTTCATTTCCAATTCCAATTTTTGTTTTTTTAATACAGTCAAAAATTTCAGGATTAAAAACATATCTACCGTTAATAGCAAGATTACTAGGTGCTTCAGAAGGTAAAGGTTTTTCTATTAAGTTTAATACTTTGTAAATTCCTTCATTATCTTGATTACCTTCTATAATTCCGTATTTTGAGACTTGTTCTAGGCTGACTGGTTCAACTCCAATAGTTCCATAAGAATTTTTTTTGAGGTGGAACTCGCATAACCTTTTTAGATAGTTATTATTCTTTTTAGAAGATTTTATAATCGTGTCTCCCAATGCGACTGCAAATGGTTCATTTTCGATAAATGCTTCTCCTAGAAGAACGGCGTCTGCAAGTCCTGTGGGTTTTGATTGTCGAGTAATAAATATATTAACTTTCAATTTTTCTAAAAAACTCATTTGTTCTAGTAATTTATTTTTTCCATGTTGTTTAAGATTTTCAAGTAATGTATAATCTATATCGAAATGGTCTTCAATTGCGCGTTTATTTCGTCCGGTTATAATTAAAATATCTGAAATACCTGCATTTGCCAGTTCCTCAACTACATATTGAATAGTTGGTTTTCTACCCACTGGCAACATTTCTTTTGGTTGTGCAAAAGTGGCAGGTAATAAGCGAGTCCCCAGTCCAGCGCTTGGAATTATTGCTTTTTTAATTTTCATATAAATATAACCCCTCTTGAGTTATTTAAATATTTTTTTGATCATTTCCTTGTTTTCTATTACCCAATTGTATAATTTTGAAATACCGTCAATTTTATTAATATTTGGGGTCCATTTAAAATCATTATTAGCCTTTGTAATATTTGAATAGTAAACTTTTTGGTCTCCAGGTCTCCAATCATCGAAATTCAGTGGTATTTTCCTTTTTAGTTTATTTTCAAGTATTTCAATTAATTCTAGAAGCGATATTACATTACTTGGCCCACCACCAATATTATAAACATTTCCTTTTGTTTTATCAATATTAGTAGTAGCTAATTTCATTGCATTTATCAAATCATCTACAAATAAAATATCTCTTACTTGTTTACCATCGCCATAAATTGTTAATTTTTTGTTTAAAATGCTTGAAATTATAAAATGAGCAACCCAGCCTTGGTCTTCATTTCCAAATTGCCTTGTGCCATAAATGCAAGACATCCTAAAAACAATAGTCTTTAAGCCATAAATTCTATAATAATCCTTCATATAAGAATCAGCAGTCCCTTTAGAACACCCATAAGGACTATGAAAATCTACAGGTGTGGTTTCACTATTACCTTTTTTTAAATCTTTAAAATCCCATCTGTTATTTCTTAAAACAACATCATAGATTTCTAAATTTCCATACACCTTATTTGTTGATGTAAATAAAATAATTGGGTCATTATTTGACAATCTAGAACTCTCTAATATATTTAAGGTACCTCTAGCATTAATCTCAAAATCAGTTATCGGATCTATTACTGATGTAGTCACCGCAACTTGCCCTGCTATATGAAAAACCATGTCTACATCTTTAAAATAATTTTTAATACTATCAAATTTTCTTATATCTTCTTGAATAAAATGAAAATTCTCGTAACTCTTAAATTGGCCAGATAACCATTCATAATTATACTGAGACCCCTCCCTAATCAAACTATCGATTATAAAAATTTCGTTTTCTTGGTCTTGCATTAAATTATAAACTAAATTTGAGCCGATAAAACCAGACCCACCAGTTACTATTATTTTCATTTTAAGATCACCAATTTTTTAGTAAAATATTTATTTAATAGTAATAAATATGATTTGGTTGACAAATATTCATAAATATATCTTTTTAATAATTTGATTAAACTAACATTTTTATTGGTCATTTATTTGAGAAAAACAAAATTATATGGTATTTTATTATTTATTGCATCAGGTTATTTTTTTTCATTTATTTTAAATGTAAATCTGACTAATTTTGGTCAAGTCCCTCAAAAATTTCTAAATAATGGCAATATTTATAGTAATTCAAAAAATAATTTATTACCTGTTGTTATTTTTTATGATGACAATTATTCTGCCCCTTGGATCTCATATTCTAAAGAATTAGCTGATTTTTTAAATACAAGTTTTAATAATTTTGGAATTAAGAGCAATATCTTAGACGATATACATTTACTTAACTTTTTAGAGAATAATTCTAAAGGAATTTTAATAGTTTCAATGGGTATCCTTCCATATTTTATTTGGAATGGGTCTGAAAATTCATTAATTGAAAAATGGTTGGACAATGGAGGAATAATTCTCTGGACTGGATGTGAAGAGTTTTATTGGATAAGTTATCCAAATGGGACAAACAAAGAATATGGACATAATGGTGGTCAAAAAGTCTTAGATATGAATTATATTATAACTAGGTCTGATCAACTTGTAATTCCAACGACGCTTGGAAAATACTATATTCCGAAATTATTTTCTCATACTAATGATATTTTCACTTCTATTAGTTTATTGGAGTCAAATTCTATTTATTACGAATTATATTGTCAAAATGGTGATTTGGCTGATCCTATTTTATTTCAACCTAAAAACGGGCGGGGGTATTTTATCAGGGTACATGCTGATTGGATTGATACATTAAATTTTACTACAATTGGTAATTGGATTTATTCGTTAGTTATTAACCGATTTTTTAGCACTCCATTTATCACAAATTTTAATTATAATTCCCAGATTTTATTGTTCAACTCGCTATTTTACAACCTTACGATTTCAAATTATTGTGATTCCAATTTTTCTTATAGAATAAATTTTATTTCCCAATTTTTTGAAAATGATGAGCTTACTGGTGTGCTCTATAAATATGAATTAAATAGAAAGATAGACGGTAATATTAAATGTCAATATAATGCACTACCAAAAAAAACCTATCTTATCGTTAAAATTTATATAAATAAATCGTTTAATGGTAGTGATTTACAAATATACTTTCGTAATTTGTCAATAATAATTAATAAGCCCTATAGTTTTAAATTTAATTGTCCAAAAATTACTGTATATCCTGGAGAAAATATTGTAATGAATGTTAATTATAACAATTATTATAATTATTCGATAAATATTACCATCTTAATTTTTTCTAGCGATCGGATATATGAAACATATAAACTAATTAATATAACTCCCGGAGAAAACAATTTTAGCTTAAAATTAACTATGTCATGGACATCTCCTCCTGGAAACGCTTCAGTTTCTATAATAATTTATTATTTTAGCAATATTCTCGGCATTTATTCGTTGAACTTAATAGTAAACCCATTTTATATGAACCCTTTTTATCTACTTTTGTTAATATTATTAATAATAATATTGACTTTAATTTTTACTATTGGATATATAATTTTAAACAAATCAAAAAGAATTGAAAAATTAATATATAAGCTATTAAATTCAAATAAAACCATTAAAATAACGGAATTTTGTAAAAAGAACAATATTACATTTAAAAAATTTGATAATACAATTAGAAAATTGGTTAATAATGATAATAATTTACGCTATATTATTGCGAAAAATAATTCAACCTTGGTCATATTAGATAAAATTAGATTTCAAAATTGGTTAAAAAAATATATAAAAGAAAATTCTAATCTAACCTATTCCAAATTACAAAATATAATATATCTCCCTGATAACGAATTAAAAAACATTCTTAAAAATCTTATCAATGAAATGGATAAAGAAAATGAATAATCAAAACAATATAAAGGAAAAAATTCAAAAAATCCTCAATGAAAAATCAAAAATAATAAACCATAGAGAAAATTATTTACAAAAAAAATATGATAAAATTAAGCCATATTTCAAATATTTATATCTATTATTTTTGATTTTTATATATTTATTTTATATAATTTCGCTTTTTTTGTTTAGTGAATATTCTAATTATATATTAATGGCAGTATGGGCGGCTACAATTGGTGGGTTTGGTTTTTTTATAATATTTTATTATAATGACAATTCTGAAATCAATAAATTGAACATTGAACTTAAAAATTTTTTATTGTCAGTTCATAATAAATTGTTTTTTAAGAATAATACATATTCTCTCTTTTACACTCTTTTAGAGAACCAGCCTGTATTAATTTTAAAATTTGAGGATATAAAAAAGGATATTTCTAAGTTATCGATCAAATCTATGAATAAAATTATCGAATATATTACTGATTATGGTTTTGTTATTGTACCTTTAGGTACTAATTTTATGGAAAAAATGGAGAAAGAGTTGTTAGATTATATATATTATAAAAGTTATTCATCATTTATAAAAAAGGTAGCCCAAATATTCAAAATAAAATATAATCTAGTGGATGATATAATAATATCTGAGATTTCAGAGGGTTCTATTGAAATAAAGATAATAAATAATAAATTTTTGAATAATATAAATCTACTTGATAATTATATTGGTTTAAATACTATAATTTTTCTACCCATTTGCAATATAATTATTATGTTATTAATAAAAAAAATAAAATATCAATTGAAATTGGATTCTATTACATTTATTGATGATTTTAATACAATAAAAATAAATTTAATATTAGGAAATAAGATATAAATTAAAATTAGGTTCGATATTAACTTGAAATCAGTTAATAGTGATATAAGAGATAAAAAAGGTAATTATTCATTTTATAAGAAATTTATAGGTGCTTTGTTTTTATCCGGTAAATCATATTATAAGAATTTAACAAAAGTAAATGCATGGCACGGAATTTTGGTTTTTATTTTTGGAAGTTCATTGTTAAGTCTTATCTTATCTACAACTACTTGGGAACCTATTATGGAACTTTTTTATCATTATGCTATTAACTTAGACCTCAAATATATTGTAATTAATATATATTTCTCACCTGTATTATTTATTATAACTGAAATAGTCTTAATTCTCTTGTGGTTATTAATTATATTTTTAATTTCAGTGTATAAGAAGATAAAAATAATAAATTTATTAAATTCAGGTTTTGTAATATCTCCTTCTTTTATATCAATATTTTATTTTTTGAATAAATATATTTTAAAAATTTCTATCTCCACATTTGGTGAGATATTAATAAGTACAATTATCATTTGGATAATTTTGACTGGTTTAGCTTTTCTGTTTTCTACGTTAGAAATTGAAATTGGCGGTTTTATTAGTCTATCAGTCAAATCAATTTTAAGCAGGAAAAAACGGACATTGGGAGCAATATTTGGTATAGCAATAAGTGTAGCGTTAATAGTAGTCCCTAAACCATTAGTTACTGGCTATTATTATCAAATCGGCATATTAGCAGGAAAATATCAGTATGCAAACTTTCTTATTATAACAAATAGTTCATCTAACTCATTTTCTGATAGCATTATTAATATTAAGATCCCAGACCAAATAACACACCAATATATTGATATTAAATGCCCTCAAAAATATTTTAAAATTAATATTTCAAAAGAAAATAATAATATTTCCACTTATTTTTACGGCTTGAATTATTCCTTATTTAGAAATTTGCGTCAAACAATGAATTGGTATTATAAAAATCCTACTAATATGAATGATTCTGAAATAATTTTAGGATTAGAAGTCGCAATTATGTTGAACGTATCAAGTAATAATCTACCGATAAAAGCGAATTTATCTGCGGGCGGTAATAAAAGAGAAGTTAATATAATTGGGATATTTCAGACCAATTCTTACTATGATGGAGGAATAATAGGAGATTTTAATTTATCTAATTATTTAAACCCCTTACTTTCTAATTATTATTCAGTAATTGAAATTAAATTAACTGATTATACAAAATCAACGGAAGTAATTTCTTATATTGAAAATAATTTTAATGGACTAAATGCTCAGCGTGAAAATCAAATGAATTCATTCATTAGTAATTTAATTAATAGGACTACCTACAGTTTAATATTATTGTTTATTTTTATTTTTTGTTTAATGCTATTCGGAATGTTTCATATCATGCAAGTAATTATTAAAGATTCAAAAAAGGAGATTCAGATTTATAAGTCTATAGGTGCTAATAATAATCAAATAATTAGAATTTTTTTATATGAAAGTTTTATATTAAGTTTTTTAGGTAGTTTATTAGGAGCATTTGGTGGTATTTTCCTATGTTACGGTGTAATATATTTAATTTATATCCTTTTATCAATATATATAAGTCCAATATTTGATCCATTATTTATATTATTTGCAATAGTAGTTTCTACAAGTTCAGGATTAATTGGCGGATTCATACCGTCTTATAATATATCAAGAAAAAAGATTGAGCGGATGCTAGAATGAAATTTTTATTACAAGTTAAAATTATTCCCCGAAATCGTTCTTATTACATATTTTTTGGTCTAATTTTAGCATCTTTATTATTTTCAGCTACGACCACAACATTTCTTGGTGCATATTCATATATTCAAACATATTTAGGAAATTCACAAGATGTTTTAATTTTAACAGAAGAAGGTTCAGGAAATACTATTGCGACCAGTTTTATTGATGTTTCATTAGCAAAAAGCGCTTCATATTTAAATGGTGTAATCGTATCTAGCCCTGAAACTATCACCCCCTGCGTTATAGAAAATCAGATATTTATGGCACGGGGTGTAGACTTCAGTAAATTTTCGCAAATTGATGATCTTACAATTATTCAAGGCCAAAGTCTGACATCTAATAATTTAAATGGAGCTATCTTGGGGTATAGAGTTGCACAAAAATTAAATTTAGAGATTGGGTCAAAATTTATTGTTTTCAGTTCATTAAGAGATATTACATTAGAATTAGAAGTAGTCGGCATTTTCTCATCCTCTAAAAATTCACTAAATGATGAAATTATTATTCCATTATCGTTAGGCCAATGGATGGCTGGGCACTATCCTTCTAAATGCACATTTATAAGAATAAAATTTCAGCAAGAAATAACTTCAAAAAATAAATTACAAGAAATTATCATGCGAAAACACAATTTGAATCTAACCATTAAAAATTATTACACAAATTTACCAATTCAAGGAGCAGAAGTTAAAGTCTATGATATTAATAAACAAATATTCTATTCAAGGTCTACCGATTCTACTGGTAATTTAAATTTTAACTTACCTTTTGGAAATTACACATTAAATATCTCATATAATGGTATCAAAAAGAGTGAATCTATTTTTTTATTAAATGATCTAACAAAAACAATAAACTTAAGTATATACAATCCACATTATCAATTGATTATTAGGTTATATAACCAAACCAGCCCTATTTCTAAAAGAGTGGTCACTTGTTGGCATAATTCTGAAATGGTTTTTATGGGTCAAACAAATGATAGTGGTATTTTAAAGGCATGGCTTCCGCAAGAAGAGTATAAAATATCTACATTTTATTGGAACGATTATTCTAAAACTCAAATTGAATTCACGCAATACGTCAATTTAAATAAAAATATGACCATAAACTTCTTTTTTAGAAATTATTCATTAGGGATTAATGTATTTGATACAATAAAACAAAGTTTAATTGATTGTTTAGTGCAAATTAAGAATTTAAATGGGACTTTAATAGACTCTGGTTATAGTGGTAATGATGGATATATTCAATTTTCAAATTTATTACCTGATTATTATAATATTAGTGTAATAGTCGGTCAATCTAAAAAATTTAAGTTAATAACTTTAAAATCAGATTTGATTTTACATTTTTATATATATCCATTCTTTAAATTAAATGTTTCAGTAATTAATTCCACAAATCATAATTTATTAAATGCAAATATTACTATAATTAATACTGAAAATAACATATCTATTTTTAATTCTACTGGCACAAATGGATTTTGGTGCACCTCATTAGAATCAAGAGTTTATAAAATAATATATACTGTTTCAGGATATTCTAATTCAACAATAATTAATTTGATTAAGGACACTAATTTATCATTTTGGTGTCCTCCTTATAATGTTTTAATAAAAATCATTGGGTTCAATTATTCAGCAATTTCTAACGCTAATGTATCAATTTATAATGATAAGTTCAAAGTTTCCGCGATATCAAACTTAACGGGTGAAATCAATTTAAAACTCTATCCTGATTTTTATAATATTACGATAAATTCAAGTCGGAAAATTTATTCCACCAACCTTATTGTAAATGATATTAATGAATACTTACAAATAATGATCCCTCCTTACAATCTAACCCTTATTGTTTTTAATGGTTCATTTCAAGAAAATATTTCTGTGGAAAATTTATCTATAAGGATTGTAGACATTGAAAATTCTTCACGAATATTTAATGGGACAACTGATAAATTTGGAAAAGTTTCTTGGATGTTATATCCAGGTAAATATAATATCTCCATAACGGTTGATAGTAAAAATTATTCGAAAATTGTTGAGATCAGAGATAATAACCAAATTATAAATTTTTATACTCCACCTTATAATTTAACAATTAATATCACTTCAGCTTTAAACTCCAAACCAATTGAAAATGCTACGATTATAATTTCTACATATCCCGAATCTCAAGAAATCTATACTGCAAATTCTAGCTCTTCAGGAATTGTAAGTATTTTACTTCAAAAATCTGGAGATTATAATGTTACAATTAAATATTTAAATACGTTATTAAGTCAAATCATAAATGTCAATTCTGATCCAATTTTAAACTTTTTAATACCCCCATATAATATTTCTATTTTAGTTTATGATGCAAATGGTCCCATAACAAATTCTAATGTTTCAATTTCTTCTATTGGATGGAATCTTACAAATTCAAATGGAATTGCATATTTTGTTTTAGATCAAGGTGAATATAACATTACAGCTATATATGGAAATTTATCTAATACCGTCCAATTAAATCTAAAAGAGACAAATCCGAACACTTTTGTCAAAATAAAATTAGCAAAACGGTTTAACCTCGATATTAAAGTAATTGAATCAGTTAATAATAAACCCATTAAAAACGCTCTGGTTAGAATATATAATAATTTTTCATTAGTTGCTCAAGGTATCACGGATATTAATGGATCTGTAAAGTTTATCCTCGATATAACTGAAAGTAATCTATATAATGTATCTATTTATTATCATAACATAAACCAATATCGATTCATAAATTTAACTAAAGATACGGCATTGAATTTCTCAATAATTAGGACAAATTTAGTAAAAATCAAGGTTTTAAATGGTTTTGACGCCCCTTTTCAATATGCAAAAATAAACATAATTTCGACCAATAATGTAATTAATGAACAATTATTCACTAATGACTTGGGTCTTGGTCAAATATATTTAGAAACTGGTTCCTATAATATTACAGTTGAAAAAAATGGATATTATAAAAAAGAAATTTTAGATATTTGGTGTGATAGAAACTTAATTTTTTATTTACCACCATATAAATTAAATGTAATTGTAAAAAATACTTCAAATGATTTAGTATCTGGAGTTTTAGTAGAAGTATTGCTAAAAAATGGGAGTATATTATATAATAATTATACTAATATTAACGGAGAAGCAGTTTTCTCGATGTGCGAAGATGAATATATAATCTCAGTTTCTTATAAAGGAAATACTTGGTCTAAAAATATTAATACCTATAATCTTAATTCTACCATTAACCTTCTTTTTTCTATTGCAAGTAATTTTGAGTCAAAATATCTGGTTGCAAATCCTATTTCATATTCATCGTCTCTACTTGAACAAACTTTTGGTTTGACAAAATCAATAATTTATATTTTAACAATAATAATCACACTTCTCGTAAGTTTATCGATCATGAATGTTGTATCATCTAGTTTAAATGAATCGCGAAAATTTATTGGAATAATAAAAGCTCTTGGTGGAAATAATTTCCAAATTTTTTTGGTTTCAGGTTTTAAAATATTAATAATTTCATTAGCAGCTGGTGTTATTGGTGGAATTTCTGGCGCTTTTCTTGGCAGTATCATTTCTTTTATTGGTTTTCAACTGTATATAACTGAATTATTTACTACCGAATCATTTTTACAATTAATTTCACTCTCTTTAATTATCAATTTAAT
>SUPR01000019.1 GCA_005191425.1 Candidatus Helarchaeota ASGARD archaeon Hel_GB_B | reverse complement strand
CGTTACTTTCACTATATATTTATAGTTTTAAACCTTTTAAACCTCTAGTTTTTAATATCCTTTTAATATTCTTAATCTTAATAACAATTCTTATCCGATTCATCCACTCCCTAAAGGAAGTGGCTTTCTCGGATGGATATGGTAAAAGTCCAATTACCGATTTAATGGAATTAAAAAGAATGTTGAAATAAAGGCAATTATGTCCTTAGTTTTTGTTTTTAATGACATTATCTATGAATATTTTCCATTCATTAATAATTTGATATGATTTTGAGATGAGTCGAGTTTCTATGCTTGAGAAATTAGATTTATATTCGAATATTTTAGACTTTTTTATATCCCACCAATTAGGTGCACCAAATTCGGATTTAGAAAAAATATTATCAAATCGAGGGTCAAAAGTAGGGTCTAAAATAGCCCATTTATTTTTAATAAAAGCTTCTACAGCGCAATGGTCTACATATTTTTGTTTAATTGGGATAGTGTTAGTAAAAAAAGCTCTCAATAAAATGTATCGAGCAGGAATGTTATTTATTCGAAGTAATGAGATCAATAAAGAGCTTTTATCTACACAAGCACCAGAGCCACGGTTATAAGTCCCTAGTGCGCCAACAATTTCAATTATTTTATATTGTATATTATCTCTGACCCATTCAAACAAGGTTTTAGCAATTTCTTTTTTATCATTTTTATTGATACTAGCTATTATTTTTTTATTTAAGTCCTGCAAATTTGGGTTATCAATTTCAAGATTAAAATCTTCTTTTAAATAAGCAATATACTCCTTAAAATTGTCCAAATTAAAACCCCTTGATAAATATATAATAAATTAAAAAAATTTTGTGTGTTGTTAATTAATCAAAATTAATTAAAAGTAGTTATTCCTCATCCGTGATATAATTTTTCCATTGTGACCTAATTTTGCCTCTTTGAGTTTTACCAGCCGGGCTGATTGGGAATTCATCGACAAATTCAATATATTTAGGTGCTTTATATCTTGCTAACCGGTCTTTTACAAAATCAATAAGTTCTTGTTTTAATTTTTCAGCTGCTTTTTCGTCTTTAATTTCATCTTTATATTTCCCTTTTAATTGGACCAGTCCAAGTGCACTCTGACCCCATTCTGGATCTGGGACGCCGATGACTACAGACATAAAGACTTTTGGGTGTTGATTTAATACATTTTCGACTTCAGGAGGGTGTATTTTTTCGCCACCAGTATTAATAGTTTCCTTTATTCTGCCTAACAACCTTACAGTCTTTCCATCTTCAAGCAATTTATAAAGATCTCCACTTTTTATCCACCCATCTTCAGTTATTGTTGATATTGTTTTTTCTTTTGCGCCATAATATTCTTTCATTGTTGGGCCACTTTTGAAATATCCTTCACCTATTTCTCCTGGTTTAGCATCTTCACCGTTATCCTTTACAATACGGAATCTATCTGGAGGTAATCTGTCAAACTCATTTGAGGAGACTTTATCCCCTGGGATATATACTTTTGGGACTAATTGAAGACTTTCGGTTGCTGCAATTGTATCAAGAAAACCGATATCAGGGAAAATTTCCCAGAGCATTCTTTTTGTCTGTGCAGAAAATATTGCAGCCCCAGAAACAATACCGATCAAGATATTATTGACTTTATTTTTGTATTCATCAATTTCTGGGGTATTGATTAATGCGCGGGCGGTTTTATCACCAATAGTGGTCATAAACCGTACCTTGTGTTTAACAATAAGTTGGAGTATTTCTTTAGGATTATAACTTTTACTTTCTGATAAAACTAAAGTTGAGCCAGAAAATAATGGTAAATGGGCCAACCAGCCATAAATATGAAATGCAGGCGGGTACCAGAGCATAGTATTCTTTACTATTGCTTTATCACCCAGACTACCTTTAGGATAATTATTTTCAGCAGACTTTTGCAGTTCATCATTAACTTTTTTAACAAGTTTTTTGGTTTGAATTAAGGATAAAATAGGAAAGCGTCCTAAATTATAAGGGAATGGCAACATTTGAAGACATTTATTGCTCATCTTTTTAGGCATTTCTTTTATTCGTCTGAACATCGGTATTACCCATTGCATCATGCCACCTTGTCCTATTAATGTGTTTACTGCCTTATGAGTCCAAACAGCTCCTTTAGGACGACCTGTAGTTCCTCCAGTATAAATTAAAAATGCTTTGTCATCTTCAGTTAAATCAACTACTAAAAATGGATCATACATATGTTTTAAAATTTCATTTTCGTAATTTAAAAAATTACTTGGAATATCATGGCCTATAATTAATTCATGGTTAACTGATTCAAATTCTTTTCTTATTTCTTTAATTGAATTAATGAATTCCTTGGCGTAAATAAAAACCTTAGGCTTGGCGTCTTTAATTATAAATAGAATTTCGGGTGGTTTATAACGATAATTAATTCCTACAACAGCTGCACCAATTCTATAGCATGCATTATAGATTTCATAATATTCTGGACAATTATACAGAAGAACTGCAACATGATCTCCTTTTTCACAACCAAGACTTTTTAATGAATTAGCAAGTGCATTAATTCTTTCGTCAATTTGTTTATAAGTAAAGACTCTATCGCCTTGAATGATAGCTTTTTGTTTTGGATGTTTCAGAGCCACCTCGTGAATAAGTAGCCCGATATTTTTATTTGTCATATTTTATCTCGACTCTGTGTTATTAATTTTAAAGATAGAAAATAAAGGATCAAAATCTAGTTTTAAAATATTAATATTCAATAAATTTTATAATTATTTCTATATATGAACGATAAAGAATGATTTTACAAAAAGAAAGATAGAATTAAAGAATTTACTTCTAAATTTGGACCAATATTAAAAAAAAATTTAAAAATTAAATATTCGGAAAATTTATTTGTGCGATTTAGTTTTAATTAACTTAAAAAATATTTGGCTTTTTTAATATATTCATTAGCTTTATCTTCTTTTCCTAATTCAAATGCTAAGTTTGCAAGATACTGGTATTTATTTGCTACTTCTTTATTTTTTCCTTGCATAATTAATTCTTTTATTTTTTCATGAATTTCAGCAAATTCAGATTCAATAATATTTTCATCTAACTGATTATGATTGATTTTTCTATCATTATTTGCATTTTTAGCTATTTCAAGTGTATTTGTTGGATTTGGTTGCTTTTTGCCACAGATATCACAATATAAAGCCTCTGCTCTAATTATTGCACCACAAAATTTGCAAACTTTTTCTTGGCTCAATGACTACACCAGAAATTTCTTTTTTAATCACTATATATTAAATAACAATAATTTAATTACTTTTTGAAATTTCAAGACAATTTAGATAAGAAGTACATATTAATCAAATACACTATATCAATTAAATTTTGTTTTCCGGTTATTATACAGAGTAGAATTTTGTTAATAAGAGAAAATTATGTTAGAATGAATATCTTTTATTAACGATTTGGGATGATTCTAGGAAAAATCTTAGAAAGAAAATACAAAAACAATTATTAAGATATTTTTAGGGATATAATTAATTATTTCTTTTAATTAATTTGAATATTGACGAAATTAGGATGAATACAAATATTATTATAACCAGAATTGTATACCATGGAAATTTAAAAAAAGAATTGATAATTTGGTCGGGTTGACCCCCAAAACCAGCCCATTCTTCGACTGCGAGCACTAAAAAATACCACCAATTAAAAGTAGATATTGTAATGAAGTAGCCAATGACCCCAAAAATAAAGCCAAAAATTACATCAGTGGGATAGTGGACGCCTAGGTATATCCTTGAAATTCCTAATAAAATAGTAAATGGTATTCCGATTAATAAAATAAGTGAGTCCTGAAATATAAAATAAAAAATCAAGATTTGTGCAGTAATATTATAGGTATGCCATGATGGAAACGATGATGAGCTCCCAACATTTTCACGTCTTTTTACTCTATCTTTAATTAAGTTATTTTGGTAAGGTCTATTTCGATCTATAATTATTTTTATAATATAACAAATGCCGAGTCCATATAATAGACAAAGTCCAATGCTAATAAAGGGCAGACGCCAATAATAAATAAAAATAAAAGTAGCTATCAAAAAGAGCCAGAATGATTCACGTCCAAAAAAGGAAATAATTTTAAATATAATTGTTAAAAACTGGTTATTATATTGATTAATTTTCATAAAATAATTTTTGTCCCATTCAATTATTTTTTCAAATTTCATTGTTTCTCTCTTTCTCAAATGGTGATATTAGTGTGAATTTTCAACATTATCACTAAAAAATTTATCTATATACCTATCAAGCAGGAGTACCATATTGAATTAGGTTTAAGCGTTAATTTTACAAAATAAAATTGTGTCAGAAAAAATACCGAATTGTGATTGTTATAATAATTATTTCAGACGCAATTCTCAAAATAGGAGTAGATAAAATTTTCATATAGATTTTGCTCATAAAGTAGAATTTGTGGGGTTTAAATATATTTTATTATTAAAAATTATCATGACCGAATTAGAACAATTAATGGAAACGAAGTTATTAGGCCTATTCAAATACATAATTGCGTTCGGATTAAATAATGAAGAACCAGTTACTGCGGATCCTTGGGCTCCTTGGCCTTTCCCATAAATAATTTCTTTTTATTTTTTTCCTTTTCAAATAAAAAATGATGTAAAAAAAAGAGAAATCATTTAAATTATTTTATTTTATTTAAAACTATCTAATTTTAATTCATTCCATGTAGATTCATCGGCGACATATTCACTTCCGCAAACGGGGCAAGTAAGTACCACCGATTCAGTACCACGATCAACTTCATAAAGGACTTTATAGATATTACCACATTTGCATTGAATTATATAGCTTACATTTCTCATTCCTTGGTGTATATCGAAACTTAAACATGTAATACTATCACTTCTGAGTTTAATGGCATTAATTTCATTTTGTTTGTTTCGTAATTTAGCCTTGGAAACAATTAATTTAATTCGTAAGTTTCTTGCTTCTTCTTCGGAGAGTTCTTTTTTTAATTCTAGTTTTAAGTCATTGATTTCTTTTTCAATTTGTTCCATTTCTTTTTCAATTGATTTGATTTCATTGACAACAGATTCTGGGTATTGGGTGACAATTTCAGCTTCTCGGATAATAGTGTCAGTTTTTACCTGGATAGGGATCATATTTTTCAGCTCAGGACTTAATTTTAATAGGTCAGCAATTAATGTCAAGATTTTTTCTCTATTTTCTCGTTCAATAGCTACAAGTCCTTCGGTCCTATATCCGCCGAGTATCTCTTTAATTTTGTCCGGCTTCATTGCATTTGGAAGGTCTTGTTTATTTGCAATAATAGCAAGAGGTGTTTTAGGGGTTTCTTTTCTTATTTGTTCAATAAAAAATATTGATTTTTTTACATTATCTTCTTGTGAGTCTGTGACTAAAATAATAGCATCAGAATTTTTAATAAATCGATTCCAGAGAAAAGAAAATTGTTCTTGACCTGCGCAATCAAATAGAATACAATTTTGTAGTCCACCAATGACTATATTATCAATATCTAATGTCATAGTTGGCAGATGAGTCTTTGGAAATTCTTCATTTTGAATTAAATTTCCGATGGTAGTTTTTCCAGTTCCAGAGAATCCTATTAATGAAATTTTAGGCGGAATTTCATTAAGGATACTATCTGCAAGAGTATCTACTTTTTTAATATCAACTAATTTTTCAAGTTCACCGGTTTCTGGAATATATGGTTTAGTTTGTAAAGAAGAGACAGGTAGATTTTTACAACGTTCAGCATCTAAAACAATTGTTAAGATTGAAACTTTATCCAAAAGTTTTAAAGCATCTTCTTCATTTAGACCGGTAATTTTTTGGACTTTTTCAATAGAAAGTTCAATTAAATCATTAATCATCAACTTTTTATCTTCAAGTTTTTTTATTATTTCAAAGTCGAAAATGAGTTCGCGTAATTGTCGGGCTTTTTTACGGAATTCGATTAAGATATGTTGTGGGATTTTAAGTTTTTTTGATATTTCAAGGATTTCAATTGCTGCGAGATCTGAAACAGTTTTTACACCGACCTTCCCCAGCTTTTTTGTGATTTGTTCTCCAACGCCTTGGATTACACTAACAGGTAATTCGGGAATTGTAGACATTTTATACACCTCCCAGCATTTTTGAGACCTCACTATTAAAAAGTGTGATCTGCTCTTTAATAATATCGTTTGGATCGCCCAAATCAGTTACAAAAATAAAAAGCAATGGTCTACCAGGAACAGAAGAGTTAGTTGAATAAGCAATTTTATAATGGACAGTATTCATGAAATCTATTTCAACATCATCAACAATTTCATCAAGAAAATACGTTAAAGATAGATATAAAGGTGCAATCGCTTCCCATGGATAAGTTTCTCCATATTTCCTATTGTAAATAATTTCCTTCCCTTGAATGACTAAAATATTTCTTAGCATCATAATCACTATTCGGATTTGAGATTCTAAACTTAGGATTTTTTACAATGATAATTTAATTTTGTAATATCCTATTTAATTCTTAAGATTATTAAAGTTATTCGAATAAAATTATTGAGAAAAAAAACTTATTTATCATAGAAACCACGAATTTTAATATGTCAAACCACTTATTAATTAGGTAGAGTAGATTTAATGATTAATAACCCAGAAGATTTAAAATTAAAATGTATAAAATGTGGAAATTGTTGTAAAGAGACTGAAATGGAGATAACAAATGCAGAGATTAATAAATTAGAGAGTTTAGGGTATGTAAAAGATGAATTTATTGTAGTCGAAGACGGATACCAAAAGTTAAGAAATATTAATGGTTATTGCTACTTTTTTAATCGAAATAAAAATATATGTAAAATTTATGAATTCCGCCCTTTAGGTTGTAAATTTTATCCAATAATTTTAAATATAAATAATGAATGTGAAATTGACAGAGATTGTAGTTGCTATAAGGACAACAATGAAATAGAAATCCCAAAAGAGATTTGTAATATGCTGAAAAAATATGTGAATATTCTTGATGAGGAAATTAGGAATAGAGTTAAATGATTGAAATAAATGGGTTAACAAAAAAGTTTAAAAAAATTATTGCAGTTGATAATGTAAGCTTGAATATTAATGATGGAGAGATATTCGGGTTACTTGGTCCAAATGGTGCAGGGAAGTCGACTCTGATAAATTTATTGGCGACAATTATAAAGCCAGATTCTGGGAGTGCTAAAGTAGGAGGATTTAGTATCATAGACCAGCCATATAATGTCCGTAAATTAATCTCAGTAAGTTTTCAAGACCCAAAATTAGACTGGCAATTAAATTTAGTTGAAACACTCCGGTTTCATGGGAAAGTATATAAAATTCCGAAGGTAGAATTAAATAAAAGGATAAATGAGCTTATTAAATCACTAAAATTGGAAGATTATAGAAAAATAAAAAACTGGAAATTATCTGGAGGGACCAGAAAAAAAATAGAAGTGTGTAAAGTACTCGTCGCCAAGCCAAAAATTGCAATTTTTGACGAACCGACCGCGTTTCTAGACCCCGTAATGAAAAAGATAATTTGGGATTACATAAAAGAACTCAATGACGAAAATGGGAGCACAATTATTTTAGCTACAAATTTAATGCACGAAGCAGACGTCCTGTCAGACCGTGTCGCAATTATGAACGAAGGTAAAATTATAAAAATTGATAGCCCTGAAAATTTGAAAAATTCAATTCCGGCGGGAAACGTTATTATGATTAATTTTGAGAAAAATACTTGCAAATTAGAACTTAAAGAAGTAAAATCGCAGTTATTAAATTTACCATATATTTCAGAAATTTATTTTAAAGAAAATTCTGAAAATACAAATGAAATTGAGATGAAAATTTTAGTAAGAAACATTAAAAAGGTAACTCCAGAAATTTTGCAATTTTTTCAGAGCAATAAAATAATTATTAAGAACCTCGAAACTACAAACCCAAGTTTAGACGATGTTTTTTTCTATTATACAAAGTCTCTTTTAACTAATGGAGGTTGAACATATTAAATCTAAGAAATAATACATTATATAATATATTAAGAATTATAGAACGTGAATGGAAGCATTTATTAGCAAATAAACTATATTTATTTACCAACTCACTGTCATTTATAGTCCAAACATTTATTTATGCATTTATTTTGAATTATTTAATTCCCAGTTTAAATTATATGCAATATTATGCGATAGGGATGTCAGTCCTTACATTATGGTCATTTTCAATGTTTACAGCTTGGAGTGTATCAGGAGAGCGGCAATCTGGTATGGTTGATTATTATCTTAGTTTGCCAATTAAGAAATCAGAATATGTAATTGGTAGGATGCTCGGTTCAACTTTTAGAAATTTAATATATATCGCACCATTTTTAATAATAATATTGTTAATTGTGGGGGTTCCAAATATAATAAACTTATTATTAATAATTGGGATTTTGGTCATATTCGGACTTGGACTATCAGGTTTTGCGATCACATTAGGTTCATTAATTAAATCTGTGATGGTATTAGACTTTTTGATTGGAATAATAGATATTTTTATGATAAGACTGTCGACGATTTATTATCCAGAATCTGCAATGATGTTCTGGATGAAGTTAGCTTCTCGGTTAAATCCATTGACTCATGCCAGTGATTTGCTGAGGTATAGTACCGGGGTCCAACAAATTACAAATATAACATATCCTGTTTTATATTTAATTATTTTCTCAGTAGGATTAATGACTATTAGTTTAAAATTATATATTTCAAAACTGGAGGGTGGAAAATTCAGTTGAAAAACCGACTAACATTTGTTATAATTTTAAAAATGGACATTAAGAACTTTTTCAGGTTTACTTATTGGATCGCAATATTAATGGTATCATATATCATTGATTTGTTGATTATGGCAAATACACTCGGAAATTTAATTGTTGGCCTGAATTATTTGAAATTTTTCAGTCCTGGAATAACTTTAGTTTCTGCATTTTCAGCGTCATTCATTTTAGGGCGGAAAATAAATATTGAAAAAGAAAACAAATTTGATTTTTATTTACTTTCTTTACCTTTAAAAAGATTGGACTTTATATTAGGCAGGGCATTAGCTGGAGCCTTGCAAGGGCTTGTTTATTCATTTCCACTACTTATTACATCATTTATTTTAATTAGATTACCGAATATTTTAGAAATTCTGATTATATTATTTTTTATTATAGTTTTTTCGCTTTCCATGACTTCATTGGCAATTATTTTAGCTACATCGATTAGGGGTAGCCGGAATTTTACATTAGCTCGAAGTTTGGTGTATTTGTGGTTGATGTTTGGTTCTACAATATTCTACCCTATTGATATAATCTCAAATTATTTCCCAAATCTGGTAGTTTATATATTACAATTCAATCCAATGAGTTTCGGAGTTAATATATTAAGGTCGCTTCTTTTTCAATGGCAAATACAAATTCAAGATATGATCGGGATCACAATTTTTACAATTTCAATCATTTTTTTAGGAATTTTTGCTTACGACCGCTCCGTAAATAAATGAATATAAACGAATATAAAAAGAAATTTAACTCGGTCGAATCCTTCTTGGATGTGGTTTTCTAACTTCGTCTTGTGTAACTACCACCATACCAATTTTCTTAAACCCAAAGCTCTGTATAAATTTTAAGGCTTCAACATTTTCTGAATAAGCTTCAGCATAGATCTTATCCACATTTTTCTCTTTAAAGTAACGCCCTACTTCTGCAGCTAATGCTGTTGCAATTCCACTCCTCCTATATTCTTCGAGTACACCAATTTCTCCCAAAACACCCAGTCTTTCATTTTTATTTACATATTGCGCTAATTCTTTATCAAAAAATTGTTCTGAATCTTTATCATATTTTGCGTCCCTTATAAAACAGATGACATACCCAACTAATTTATTGTCAATTTCAGCTAAAAAGACCATATCATTTTGGATTAATTTAAATTCAGATTCAGTATAATTTGGGTCATAAAATGGGACTTTAATTTTATTATATAAATCTACAAATTTATTAAAATCTTTATCTTTATCATATTTTCTAATAATAACACCCGGAATTTTAATTTCAGGGATATTTGTTTTTTCCTTAAAGTTTAATAACATCTTATAATATTTATAACTAAGCTTAAATCCTTTTTTGTTTTCTGAACTCATTTTAAAATCCTTTTATTCTAAATATTTGTTAATTTAATTAAAATAGAGTCTAATTTCTAAGTTATTTTTACTTTTTTTCTCTTATAAAACTATTTATTTCAAATTATTTTTAAATATTTATTACATATTTTTGTAAGTTTTTTAACACCAACATTTTGAAAATGGGAATTTTTTTAAATAATAACATTAAAAATTAAATTTAATTATTTTTAAATGCAGAGATCTTGATTATGAACAAAAATTTGTAGAAAATATTAACGCGAAAAATTGTATTAAATATGAAAATAGGATTCTTTAAATTCGGTTTATTTCTTTTAAAAACATAAATTAAAAATATGATAAAATATGATAGTAATACTAGTGAATATTATGAAGAAAGAAAGCGATTATGATATCGACAAATTAGATGCAAGAAAATTGAGACTGGCGAAAGATGCTTTAGAAGTATGTAATCAGTTCCATGAAAAAACTGGTAGAAATAAGATCCCTTTAGATGAAGTAGCTGATTATTTAAATATCTCTAAGGAAGAAATTCAGGATGCTTTTGATGAACTTGTAAAAACTGGAGAAATAAATGACGATGGAGATCGAGATCATATGAACTATGCAGATAGTGATTTTCTTTTAGAATTTATTGAAAAGCTACTACTTGAGAAGGATCTAGACATAGAAGAGAAGAATGAAAAAGAAGACTTGGAAAAACTGCATTATTTTACATAATTTTTATTAAGGAAAAAAGGTCATTTCCTAAGCAAGAGACATATTATTGCTTGCATAAAAGGTATTTTATTAAATATAATATCAATTCGGGGGGAAATAAAACCAGCATATTTCATCTCTAAGACTTTAAATCCAACCTTATTTACTTTTTCAATAATATTTTTAGTGGTATATTCTCTTAGATGCCCATGTCCAGGTTTATCAAAACTTCTAATGTGAGAACTGGAATCTAATAATTCCCAGAATAACGCTTTTTTGGGAACAGTAAGAATAGTATATTTTTTAGAAATTCTGTATAATTCGGAAATCATTTTTAAATCATCAGGAACATGTTCTAAAACTTGAGAACTAAGTACCCAATTAAAAGAATTGCCCTTGAAATCTAAATTTTGAGCGTCCATCCTATAAAACTTACAGTTTAATTTATTTTTTTCTGCAATTCGCCGAGCTATTTTCAATTTATTTTCGGAGATATCTATACCAGTACTTGGTATTCCTTTTTTTGCGACAAAATGAGTAAAATAACCAAATCCACAACCTACTTCACAGAAATTTCCAGTTTTAATAAGTTTTAACCATTTTTTTATAATCGAAATTCTACAGGCATGAGATGAATACATCTGGTAAATTCCGATATAATAATCATTCAATCCAAATTTTAAACCTTCCCTTTGATAATATTTTTCAAATTTATTTTTATTCAATCTATTTAAACCATCTTTTTATTTAATTTACTCTAAATAATATTTGGAAATTATTAAATCATCAAAATATTTCAATATAGTGCTATCAGTAGAATAACGATTAATTTTGGATTGCCCAATATTATCAAATTCATTAATTTTTCTGTTATTTGCTTCGATAAAGCCATTCTTTTTAAGTACCCACAATTCTGGACTCGTTAAAGTCCCTTTATTGGGCCCTGCGATGTTAAAGTAATAAATATTATTAAGTTCTTGTAATTTTAAGTCAATATCTTTCAAAAATAGCGTATAATCTTTTGGAGTGTTTTTATCTTTAAATTCAAAAATAAATATGTAATGAGGTTTAGGGTTATAAACTCCGACTAAACAATAATCAATAAAATCGCAATTATTTTTATTTGCTGAATACATAACAGCCATATTTATTTCATTAGGTGTTAATTTTTCATCAGCTAAATCAATAACTCCAGATCGATAAGAAAACTGAATTTGTAGGGGGTCAGTAGAAATTACTTTAATAATATCATTCATAGTATAAGCATAAAGTCCATTATAACAAGTAATAATGAGGGAATATTCTTTGTTTTTTTCTAACTGGTCTATAATGAGTCGTTCAATACCTTTATTTTTATTTGAAACAGGTAAAAATTCGTAAAAACAAGAATCGTATGCAAATTCCATTACAGGTTTATCAGATTTTTGAATAGCAAAACTCCCTTCAGTTGCAAAATAACCTTCTCTTACATCTATTTTCCTCCCGACTATTTTATAAAATCTATCAATATATTTTCTTGTGCCCCCTCCTGAAAAAATTGCAAATTTGTAATTAGGTATAATTTCCAGTAAATTATTTACATTATTATATTCAATTATTTTCTCAAAAAAGTTCATTATAACAGAAGTTACTCCCATTGTGTAAGTAATATTTTTATTTTTAATATCAACAGCGATCCTTTTGAACCTAGTTTCTACATCTCTTATTTGTAGAAATTTGATCGGATAATAATAAAAAGGTCTGATAAATTTTTTCCATGAATAAATTCCAAATGGATGCATAATGATACCCGTTATAAATCCGACTGGGGTTCCGTCTTTTTCATACCTTAATAAAGGGTAACTAGATAATAAAAACCATTTACCGTCCAGAAATTCAGACCTCTCAGGATATTCTTTTATATAATGTAAAATAATTCTAACCGACAATGAACTATAAGTATCAATTATAAACTTAGTTATAGGGATCAATTTCGGTGCGCCAAGAGTTCCGGAAGTCTGTGCCCAATATAAAATTTTAGAATTTGTTAATGCATTTTTGTTTCCCTCTATTGTAGCGCGAATATAAGGAACTAAATAAGAATAATCTATAATTTTACAATTTTTCTGGAAATCTCGTATACTCCTAACTTCAGAAAAATGGTGTTTCTTTCCAAAATTAGTAGTAGAATTATATTTTAAAATTTTACTCAATAATTTAATCTGAGTTTTAATTGGTGCTTCGTTTTTATCCTCAAAATAATTTAGAAGATAATTTCCAAACGATTTTCCAATCAAACTTAGAAACTTCATCACATTGACCTGAATACACGAGCAGAATTATTATTTTCAATTTTCTATATTATTTAACGTTCATTTTATTCATCCATTAATTCACCATCAATTTCATTGGTCAAAACATGAGCTATTGACCGGTCAAGTTTCCGGATGACTTTTGCAGGGACTCCGCCTACCATTGTCCAAGGAGGGATATCTTTGGTTACTAATGAATTTGCAGCTACGACAGCTCCTTCTCCAATTGTGACACCGGGTAAAACTGTAGCACTAACTCCAATACGGCAATGTTTACATAATTTAACAGTGCCATATCTAAATCCCATAAAACCTTCTCTATCAATAAAACTATGGGTAAGTAATAATACTTCCATCCCAATTCCTGCATAATCTTCCATCTCGATTTTATTAGGCATAAGTGGGTCAAACCTGCTATAATGAGAAATTAAACAATGTTTGCCAATTTTAGCACCAAGGAATCTATATAATGCAGCTTTTGCAGAATGCCACCCAGTTAAATGGGATGCAATTAAGAGAATAATATTAGTAGCTGCAGCTTTAATGTACCTTGATATTGCTCCATCACCAAGCTTGTATAGTGCTTCTTCTAAGACTAATTGAGGTGCAGTTTCAAAAAAACACTTGGTTGTTGAATCCTCATTTTTCCGAAAAACTTCAATAAAAGTTACTTTTCCGTCTTTTATCTTTTTTACCCTATAATCAAGATTTTTATATTCGTGCCTTGCCTTGATTACATCTTTTAAATAAGAGCCAGAATCAAAAATTAATTCTAATATTAAAAAAAAAATAAACAGAAGTGGCATATATGTCCCTAATAAAATGATCTTTAAGGAAACTGTAATATCGTCCGCAAAAATAATACTAAAGCCATAATACCCAATAGAAATTAAGATTATTAGAAAAATACCACATAGACCAATCAAATAAATTATTGTCCCGTTGACTCGATATCGCTTTGTAATATTATAACCAAGTCCAAAAATACCTCCGCTTATGAAATTTGCTAAAAGAGCAATGATAAAGAAATAATAGTTGTCCTTATAAAAAATTACTACTAAATAAGAATAAATAGTCGGAAATACCCAGTCTGGAATTAGGTTGAATTGTGGATAAATAAAATCTATTAATGCATAAATAGTTACAGCAATAATTATCGAAAAAATCGATATTAAAATCACTTTTTTTTTGCTCATTTTCTATTCTTCCTTTTAATTAACCTAATTTCATCCAAATTCATTGTAAATCATAATATAGAATTTAAAAATCTTTTTTACTTAAAAAATCATATGAAAATTAGAAAAATTTATAATTACAAAAAAATTAGAGACCTAAAAATTAAATTTTTAATTTGATTTAACAATTTTACGTATATTTTGTAATAAAAGACCAAAAAAGTTATCTCTTTTTAAGGTACCCTTAAACGAGATTATGTCATTAACTTTTAATTTTTCTTTCTCCATCAATTTCTTTGAACACCTTATATTAATTTCATTGAAAGGTTCTTTATCAGGTAATGTTTCGTCAATATTTCCGCATTCACCACCTTGTATTTTAATAAGATACCATATATTGACATGGTCTTGAAATGTAGACTTATTTTCGCTTATTAAAACAATTTTTGCATCATAAATTGAAACGCGCTGCTTTTCGTCCTCAGATGCAAATTGTTCGATCACTGGAGCGGTTTCAATCTTATCAAAAGGCATTAAAGTTTCAACGCCAGTCCCTGGTCTTGATTTTCCAATTACAACTTCCAATGATTTTATTTCCTTTAATTTATCATCTTCAATCTCGAAAAAAATGCCAAGATTGTTTGGGTCTAATTCACCAATATTTAAAAGATAAATCAAACCTGTAAAGAAATGCCTGCATAATCCCTGGTTCTGAGCAATTCTACAGCCACATATAAAGTCATCTATTGAACCATCATCTGCAAGTATTATTTTTGTTTCAGTTTCCCAATTGAAACCCTTAAAAATAAAAGAATAGCCGGTTTCCAGACCTTCGAAATGTTCAACTTTATTTAGTACTTCACGGGTATCTTGATTTTTCAAAATTAAAATCCCATCAGAAATTAGATATTGAACGTATTGTTTTTCGATTTTTGGTAATAGTTTCTTTTTATATTCATCAGACAAGGAAGAAATTATAAAATCGGTCAGTTCAAGTTTTCTGTACTTGGAATATCCTTTAATTTTATTTTCTTTTTGGTTATTTTTAATGCATTCATCATTATAATCCCGTATTAATTCCTTTAATTGCTCTAGACTTGCCGAATTTAATAAAATTCTTAATTTATCGTCATCTTCTAAGTTTACGAATGACAATTTAGAACCCTCAAATTTTTACTAAATAATGTATAACTCAAAAACTATTTATTTTGAATGGAATTAAAAAAGTTAAATTCGAAATTATAACATAGAAAGTCTATAGCATCTGGAACTGACATCTCGCAATAATGTCATCTTGGACGTATTTTCCCAAGTCTATAAAATAGGCAGCGTATCCGGTTACTCTAACAACAAGATCCTTGTAATTTTCAGGATGTTTTTGTGCATCTAATAACACGTGGTGGTCAATTATATTAAATTGGATATGACTTCCACCTTGCTGAAAATAGGAACGTATAATCTGAGCAAGTTTTTGGGAATTTTCCTTGTTATTAAATAAGCTTGTGGGGATTCTTACATTTATAGAATATCCATTACTGACGTTGGTAAAATCAATCTTAGAAACAGAATTTAACACTGCAGTTAGTCCATTTCGTTCAGAATTATTTGAAGGAGACATACTGTTTGAAACCGGCGTACCAGCCAATCTACCATCAGGGCTTGCACCTAGAAAGAATCCATCAGAAACGTTCATTCCATATGAAAAGAACCCCGGTCGATAAATGCCGCCATTTTCGTTTGTATGGATACATCTATTTTGACGGACCATTTTACAAAAATGTTCCGTTAACTTTACGGCGAGGGTATCAACGTCCTCGATATCATTTCCATATTTGGGAAATTTATTTTCAAATTTTTGTCTGATGATTTCGGCTTCTTTTCCCTTGAAATTTTTTGCTAGCATTTTACACAGTTTTTCCATCGAAATAACATTTTTTTCATAAACAGCTGTTTTAATTACGTAAAGGCTGTCCACGGTGGTACCAAAAGCTCTCCCAGAGATGCTAGACATATTATATTTTGCACCACCTTGGGTTATATCAGCAGCATGTTCAATGCAACCACTCATTGTGCATGAAACAAATGGATTTGGATAATATTTTGCGTATACATAATCCTTAATATCCACCCATTTGACAATAAAATCGATCCAGAATTTTAATTGCTTCAAAAATGCATTATAAAATTCGTTAAAAGTCTTAAAATCACTTGGATTCCCCGTTTTTAAACCACTTCTTTTGCCCCAGCTCCTTATCATTCCATTAGTGAATACCTGCTCTAATATTCCATATAAGTCAATGTCATTACCAGAAGTACAAGAATGCGTATTACCTTGTCCGGAGGGCTCAACGCACCCAATTACTCCATAATCTCTGGCATCTTCCAGCGTAAGACCGGTTTTTTTGAGTGCCTCGATAATTACATCGTCATTATAAATTGCAGGGCCTGAAGTAGTCGTACATACTTCTACAATTTTATCAAACCATTTTCGACTACTCTTAGAAGAAGTCCGGATTGAAAACGAATTAGTCATGTTTTTAAGGTCTTTAATAGCGTCCATAAACAAATAACTGAGCTCATTAGTGGCGTCATTTCCATCTTTGTCCAGACCGCCAACGCAAATTCCTACATTATCGCCGCCTAATTCGGAAGCCGTAGCTTTTGCATAAGATGGAAGAGGTAATAAATTATAAGAAGTTTTAATGAGTAGGTCTTCTATTAAGTCCAGAAAATATTGGTCAGGCATACCTTTCTCTTTATCTTTTAAATAAAACGGATAAAGATATTGGTCTGGGCGGCCAAGTGCAAAAATAGCACCAATTCCATGAGATAAATATCCTAATACCTGGTTAAACCAGACCATTTGGACTGCTTCATGAAAGTCTCTGGGTCCATTCCATGGGACTTGTTTACAGACTTCAGATATCTTTTGCAATTCTTCTTTTCTATCTTTATTCGTTTCCTTCATTGCCATTTCATTTGCAAGTTTTGAAAACCGTTCGGCATAAATTTTGGTAGCATCACAACAAATACAAACTGCTTTAAGAAATGCCTTTTTATCTTCTAAAGAGAGAGAATCTGGACTTATATAGTCTACAACTTTTTGTTCAGGAGTTAAGAGGTCTGAATTTAAGTCATCGGAAATATGATTATTAAAGGAACTATAATTTTTAGGTATACTTTTTTGTATTACTTCAGGTGGGTCTTTATTTTCATTTATCGAAGATTCCAGCTCTTCTAATTTTCTTAATGCTTTTTCCTTTATTTTGGAGAACCCGCCAATTTCTAATAAATTATTATGTCCCATGACAAGGTGCCCTTGAGTATCAAATACATTATTTACGAAGTTTGGGTTATTAGTAGCAAGTAAAGTAAGACCTTCAAACATATATCGTAATCTGCCCTTCATTAAAAGGTCATAAAATTTTTTTAGCCAATTAAAGCCGCCCATAGACTTATATCTTTTAATCCAAGATTTTATGCCAATACTGGGTTTAATTATGAGTTTATTTTCTTTTAATAATTTAGTACGTAAATCTTTTACTGTTTTACCCTTCCAATATGGGAGAATTTTCTTCATTAATAATTTTTTATCTTTTTTATCGATGTGAAAGGGCTGGAATTTTCTTTTTAATAAATTGTTTAAGTCGACCTTCATTACTGTGTTGATCTCTCCCCGTTCAATAGGTATAATTGGTGCCACTAATTTTGAGGTCCTATTACCGACTAAAATCTCTTCATCTAAAATATAAATAGTCATATTCTCAACTAAATGTTTAAAAGCCATGGCAGACCTTAATACAGGATGGAGACCCTCGGTTTTCTTATAGGACTCAGTATAATATTTTGGTCGTTCAATACATATTTCATAAGGCGCTGAAAGAACATTTTCCTTATATTTAAAAATTCTTGGATTCATTAAAACCCTACCTAAAATTAAGAAATTCAATAATAATATTACCATTCCTATTATTTAAATTTTTGATTGATTATTTTAAAAAAAATAAGGCATAATAATTAGATATCGCGTTTTTTTAAGTTATTTTTTGATTTTAAAAATAAGAAAATGGGTCTATATTTGTTATTTCAGAGTAATGACTTGTAATATTTTATTTTCAAATTCAGATAAAATATTTAGGTCCATACTTGCTTGTAAAATTTTCAATTGATGACTAGCTTGCCCTTCTTTTATTCGTTCATTCTCGACTTCATTAAATGCGTTAGGTTTTACAACCCATAAAATTGGTGGTTTGATTGTCTTGACATTTTTTCTGAAATATTTGTATGTAGGATTGATTTTGCAAAAATTATCATCTAATTGATGTATAAATTGCTGATAAAATTTTGAGTCAGATTTTTTTAGGAATTCAATAATTATTACATATCTATTATCTTTTTGGACACCTACAACCGAAAATTCTTTAATAATTATATCCAATTTTTGGGCACTCGTTTGAATAGCAAGATAAATTTGGTCTACGGACATTTTTTCATCCATTAAATTTATTGAATTTTCTCTATCAACAAATTTGAACAAATAAGGGTCAATTTTTTTAAATTCGATTATATCGCCAATCAAATACCTATAAAAACCATTGTATGACGTCATTACTACCCTATACTTGACATTCTTTTTAACATCAGCAAGAGTATAGCATTTATCAGGTTGGTCAACACTTATGAACTCAAAAAAGTTAGCATCAAATGCAGGGGTTAGCAGTGAAGGAGTTTTGTCTAATTGATAACCTATAACACCTTCTGTGGCGGCATACATTTCTCTATAATCAATGGAACGCCCAATTACATGCTCAATACGTTTTTCATAAAATAGGGGTGGAATACCGCCAAAATTGAGATAACTGAGATTTGGAAAAAGTTGAATAATTTTTTTTGCTCCACTATAATCTAAAATTTTTTCTAAATAATTGAGAATTATTGGGGGCGTCCCTGAGAAACACCTTATATCCCTTTTTAAGCATTCATCAGTTAAATACCGATATTTTTTGTCTAGATCTGTCATTATATTCAATTCAATTGGGATAAATGTTTTGTTTTTTAGAAGAATCTTCCAAATATGAGAAATATCATATAATATTGGATACGAGAAAATTCCCGTCCCATAGCCAATATTGAAACTACGATTTCCTATTTTGATTTTTCTTAAAATAGGATATGCACTAAAAAAGCATGTAATACCGTCCAAAAATTGCGCATTTTTAGCAGGGTCCTCTAAGATATATGAAGTATAAATTCGTAATTGTGCTAGAGATACACTGGAAAATGTTTGATGAATAATAGGAATTAATTTGGGTGTACTTGTAGTCCCAGGAGTTTGACCAAAACAGACTAATCTGGCATTAAAAAGAGAATTAAAGTTTCCTTTAAAAATTTCATCAATGTAAGGTTTGAAATATTCATATTTTTGGGGCATACAATTTTTCTGATAATCTTCAATATTATAGATCTCACTAAATTTATGGTCTATACCGAATTTTGTATGGGTATTTCTTTTAATTATGCTATGAAATAACTTTTCTTGAATTTCAAGTGGACGCTCAATATCTTTTCTAATGAATTTATCAACATATTTTATAATCTTTTGGACAATTAGACTTGAAATACCCATTTTATTTCGTCGATTTAGTTGGTATTGATTAAATAATAAAAAATATTATACTAAATTAATTTTTCGATTTAAAATAACAATTATATTTTAATTAATCTTTTGAAATTTACAAATTGTAGAGTTAATTTTGTTTATAGAAAATTATCAAAGTATTTTATTAGATTTTTTGAAATTTCAGTTCAATTTGTAACTTTTTAGCAATAAATAGGAAAATATGTTCTAACATTTATTATATTTAGCGAAATTATAGTAATATAATCAATTAATCATTTAATTATTATAATTAATAGCCATATTTCATTGTAAAGTAAAATTAACCTTAAAGAGTTATGCCAATATATAAAATTTTTAATTAATTTTTATTTAATATGGTTTTCAATTAATTAAACGATATTTTCATAAATACATTTGAGTATTACTGTGTAAAGTGACAGTATTACGGTGAATTTTATTGAACCATAAATTTGTAATTTTCCCATTTACAGCAATAATTGGACAAGATTTAATGAAAAAAGCATTATTGATTAATGCTATTGACCCATTAATAGGTGGAGTACTAATTAATGGTGATAAAGGGACAGGAAAATCGACAGCAGTCCGTGCATTAATGGATTTATTACCAAAAATAAAAGTTGTTAAGGATTGTCCGTTTAATTGCGATCCGGAAAATTTAAGATTAATGTGTCCTACATGTCAGAAAAGATTTAAGGAAGAAGGAAAATTACCGTGGATAGAACGGAGAATGGAGATTATAGATATGCCATTATCTGCAACTGAAGATATGGTCGTAGGAACAATAGACATAAAGAAGGCACTTAAAGAAGGAGTAAAGGCTTTAGAACCTGGAATATTGGCAAAAGCTAACAGGAATATATTGTATATTGATGAAGTGAATTTACTTGACGATCATCTTGCAAACATTTTATTAGATGCAGCTGCAATGGGCGTTAATATAATTGAACGAGAAGGGATTTCCATATATCATCCATCAAGATTTATATTAGTCGGGACGATGAACCCAGAAGAAGGAGATTTGAGGCCTCAATTATTGGACAGGTTTGGGCTTTGCGTTAATATATCAGCGCTAAGTAATAAAGAAGATAGAATGAAAGTTGTAAAATATAGATCAGAATTTGATAAAGATCCATGGAAATTTGAAAGTAAATTTAAAAATGAAATTGATAGATTAAGAGAAAAAATAGCGAAAGCCCAAATGAATATAGATATTATAGACATTCCTGATGAAATTCTTGAAAAAATAGTAGAAATTACGATATCCTTGGGTATAAAAACGCATCGAGCAGATATTGTAATGGAAAAAGTAATAAAAGCCTTAATGGCATTAGATGGAAGAAATTATGTAATTGAAAATGATTTAATAGAAGCAACTCAATTAGCATTAAACCATAGATTAAGGCAAGATCCTTTTGATAAAAGAAAACAACTTACACCTGAATCTATTCAGAAAATGATTAGGACTAAAGTTAATGAAGAAGTATTTGATTTTGATAGACAAGGTGAGATTAAAAATAATTTATTAAATTCAAAAATATACGGGATATCTAAAGGTAAAGATTTATTCAAGATTAACAGTGAGCGAGGACTATATATTAAAGCAAGAAATAGTGATAAACCTAAAAATATTGCCATAGATGCTACTATTAGAAAATCTGTGAGAGAAAACGGGAAATTGGAAATATTACCTGAACATTTAATGGAAAAAATACGAATTGGGAAAAGTAGCTCGCTATACATAATATTATTGGATTCATCTTCGTCAATGAGAATCGATAAAAAAATAAAATTCGCCAAAACATTGTCGTGGCTTCTCCTTAAAAAGTCCTATGAAGGAAAAAATAAAGTAGGTCTTATATCATTTAGGGGAGAAAATGCACGTATTTTAGTTAATCCCACTAGAGATATGATAAAAATAGAAGAAGCTTTACAGGACCTACCTACTGGTGGTAAAACTCCATTGACTATAGCTCTATATAAAGCAATTGAATTGGCTAATAAATATAAAAATAATACTCCAACTATAGTATTGATTTCAGATGGTAAAGGTAATGTATTTATAAAAAATAATATCGATGAAGACATTAAATTTCTTAATTCAATTTCAAATAATACAAATTTTGTAATTATCAATGCAGAAAATAGGTATAAAAGTATAGGAATACTCGAAAAGATATCCAAGATATTTAACGCATCACACTTTTATTTGGAGGAGATAATGTGAAACGAATCTTGGCATTAACTACAATAAATAATACAACTAGCTTAAAAGAAGCAATTAATGAGATAAAGTTAGAATATGGTAAAATTGTTGAGGTGCATAAAGTTTATTTTGATGAATTTGAAAACAACAATATTTCACTACAAGAAATAAAGAATAAAATAATTGAATCAGATATCATTCTTATTGATATTAGGGGCGATATTAGAGTAGGAAGAGAGTTATCAAGTTTATTGAAAGGGTTAGACAAAACCATTGTTGTTTTAGTTGCAGGAAGTCAGCAAATCTATTCCTTTCTAAATATGGGAAAATTTAAAGGTAGTATGATTTTTAAACCCAATAAAGATGTGGAATTTGATATACATAAATTTTTAAAAATGCAAAAAATTTCAGAATTTACCAAGAAATTAGGTCGAATTTTACCAATTGGTATATTAAAAGATATGAGAAATTGGATTTTAGCCCAAGAATACTTTGCTGAGGGCGGAACTGAGAATCTAAAAAATCTTATCTTATTTTTATTAAAAAATTATGCAAATATGAAACAAATAAAAAAGGTACCACCACCAAAAAAGCAACCGCCATTTGGCCTTTATCTTCCACAAGTAGGATTTTTTGAAGATTTAACTGAATACAAAAATAAAATCAAATTTAATAGTAATAGACCATCAGTAGGGATCTTATTTTATGGTGGAATGCATTTTGATGATAATAGGCCTTTAGTAGATAGTATCTTTAATCATTTAAAAGACAAAGTTAATTTAATAATTGTATTTTCAAAAGTAGAGTACAATATTTTTGCTATTAATAAGTATCTGAAATATACTGATTTATTTTTAAATTTGCAATATTTTAGGATTCATGGTGGGCCCTATGGGGGAGAACCCGAGCCAACTTATGATTTTTTAATAAAAAATGATTCTCCTTATTTAATTGGATTAAGTTCATATGAAACTGAAATAGATAACTGGCAAATGGATAAAAATGGCTTAAATCCTCTTGAAGTTGCACTAGGAATAATATTACCAGAATTAGATGGCGGTATTGAACCAATAATAATTGGACTTCTTAAAAGCGATATTGACAATGAATTGGGAAAGATAAAAAAAATTGCAGTATTAGAAGATGGAGTCCAAAAGTTATGCAATAGAATTTTAAAATGGATAAATTTAAGAATGAAAGCAAATTCCGATAAGAAAATTGCAATAATTACTTATAATTATCCGCCAGGTGAAGAAAATGTCGGAAATGCAGGATATTTAGATGTTTTTAAAAGTCTGGAAATCTTTTTAAACAAGCTGAAATCTGCAGGGTATAATGTAGAGATCCCAGACCAAGATTTAAAAGATTTATTTTTGTCAAAAGGGCTTGTAAATTCTCCAAGATATATTGAAAAAAAAGGATTGAAAATTTCTTTGGAAAATTATATAAAATGGTTTAAAAGCCTATCAAAAGAAATACAAAATGAGGTAATTGAAAAATGGGGAGAGCCACCTGGAATGATAATGACAAACGGGAATAATATAATAATTCCAGGGATAATATTGGGAAATATTTTCTTGGGTATTCAACCTTCACGCGGAGTTCATGAAGACCTGGATAAAGCATATCATGACAAAGATTTACCGCCCCATCATCAATATCTTGCATTTTACCGCTATATTGAGAATGAATTCAATGCAGATGCAATAATTCATTTTGGAATGCACGGAACGCTAGAATTTACTAAAGGAAAAGAGGTAGCTCTATCAAGAAACTGTTTCCCAGATATTTTAATTGGAAATCTGCCACATATATATTATTATTGGATTGGGAATACATCTGAATCTACAATAGCAAAAAGACGTTCTTATGCGTTATGTATTTCTCATGCATCACCACCAATGACATATTCGGGATTATATGAAAAATATTTAGTCCTTGATGAATTATTGGACCAATATGAAAGTAGTAACGATGAAAAGACTTTGGAATTAATTCTAGAAACGGCAAGTGAATTAAATTTACCTTTAGAAATTAGACAGCTAAAAAAAGAAATATATAGAATGCGTAGAAGACTTATCCCTTATGGACTACACATAATGGACAGAAAATATAATAAAAAAGAATTACTAGAATATTTGCTTAGCACTTTAAGAATAGACCGAGAATTCCCATCAATTTTTAAATTAGTTTCCAAGCAGAAAAATTTGGATTGGGAAAAAATTAAAGATAGTAAAATCTCTAAATCAATAGAAAAAGAAGCATTTAAAGTTATAGAGAGTATCATAGAGAACAAAAATATTCCTAAATGGATTCCTAAAAATTATATTAATTATGTAAATGATATTTTTAGAGGAATTGAAAAATTTGATGAGAGTACAAGTCTATTAAAATCTTTAGAAGGAAGATATATATTTCCATATCGGGGCGGTGATCCTATCAGAGATCCCGATGTATATCCATCAGGTAGAGCAATGTATGCCTTTGATCCTAGACAAATTCCAACTGTAATTGCAGAATTAAGGGGCAAAAAGGCAGCAGAATTATTAATCCAATCATATTTTGATAAATATGAAAAATTTCCAGAAAGCATCGGAATTGTTTTATGGGGTTTTGAGACTATGAAAACCGGAGGGGATACTATCGCGACTATCCTATCACTTCTTGGCGTGGAAATTTTACATAAAAAGAATCCGTGGTTTAAAGAACTTAAAGTTATACCACTAGAAGACCTTAAAAGGCCAAGAATAGATGTTGTCATTACAATATGTGGTATTTTTCGCGACACATTTATGACACACATAGAGTTGATAAACCGAGCAATTGAAATGGTCGCAAATCTTGATGAAGACATTGAAAAAAATTATATCAAAAAACATTACCTTAAAATGAAAAAAGACCTGAAAGATTTTGCAATGGCTAGAATTTTTGGTCCATCACCTACAGAATATGCCACTGCTATGAGAACGCTAGTAGAAAATAGTGCCTGGAAAGATGAAAAAGACCTTGTAAAAAGTTATAAAGAGAGTATGAGCTATTTATATTTTCAAGGTAAAATTATAAAAAATGAACAAGCTTTTGCCAACAATTTAAAAAATATAAATTTAATAACCCAAGAAAGAGATAATATAGAATATGAAATAACAGATTTAGACCATTATTATGAATTTTTAGGGGGATTATCAAGGACAGTTCAAGATGTTAGGGGAGAAAATAGCGACGAACTGATAATTGATTCTACAGAAGAGGAAGTGATTGTCGAAGATTTGAAAATTAGCATTGAACGCTCAGTAAGGACTAGAATATTAAACCCAAAATGGATTAAAGGTATGTTAAAACATGAATTCCATGGAACTAAAAAAATCAAAGATAGAATAGAGCATTTATTAGGATTTGCAGCCACAACTCATAAAGTAGAAAATTGGGTCTTTGACGAAGTAGCAAATAATTTGATTTTTAATGAAAAATTGCGAAAAAAATTGCTTGAAAATAATCCATACGCCACTATGAAAATTTGTGAATTATTAGTAGAGTCAGAAAATCGTGGATATTGGAACACTTCCCAAGATAGATTAAATGAGTTAAAAAACATAATTATTAATTTAGAAGGAGATTTGGAGTAATAAATCCAAGATACTTTTATGATTATGTCTTCCAATATTATAAAAAGTTATAAAATTACAAAAACATTCTTTATAATTTAGATTTTTTAAAAAAAGTGCTTAATAATTATAAAATTAATACCATTAATAATTTATAAATACTCGAATAACACTGTATGACTAATAAATTATTTTTAAATCCCATTTTAAATTAAAATTTTATTTTAAAGTATAAATAACAAACTGAATGATTAAAAATGAATTCTTTAGATCGGGTTATAACTACATTAGAACATAAAGAACCAGATAGAATACCAATTTTTGGAGACCTAATTGATTCCATTAAGATAATTGAAATGTATGATGGTCCTCAAATAATATCAAGTTTAAAGTCAATAATAAATGTTGTGAGTTGGTTGATTGGGTGGAGGCATATCCTTAGTTGGTTTTATAGAAAATTGACACCTATTCGAGAAAATTATCTACTAAAGCTTTATAAATTTTATGAGAATTTAGGGGCAGATTTGACATATTTTATGGCAAATCCACCACTTTATATTAAGTTTCTCGATAAAAATACAATTGTAACTGATTGGGGGTCAAAAATGAAAATACAAAAATTACCTGAGGGAGCAGAGAGTTTTTATTATGTGGGAGGATATTGGACAAGTAAAGAAGATTATGATGAATGGGATATACCAAGTGCTGATGATCCAAAAATTGACCAAATAATTAATGGATACCAAAAAATTAGAAAAAAGGTCAATGAGATTGTAATTTTACCATCTTTTGGAGAAATTTTCGGTCGAATTTGGAATGGATTTGGGATGGAATTATTTACAAAATTACTATATCAAGAACAAAAATTTATTAAACGAGTTTTTGAAGATAGCGGCTCTTATACTTTTGAAAAAATTAAAAGATTTATGGAAATAGACCCACCGCCAGAAATTATATGGTTAAGCGAAGATCTTGGTGAGAAATTAGGGCCAATTATGTCTCCAAAATTTTTACAGAAGTATATTTATCCATGGCACAAAAAAATTTGTAATGTTGTCCATAAAAATGGCTCTAAAATTATTTTGCACTCATGTGGTAATATCAGAAAATTAATCCCGGATTTCATTGAAAGCGGATTTGATGGCTTAAACCCGATACAGTCTACAGTTCCAATGGATATTTTTGAAATTCATGAAAAATTTGGAGATAAAATCACGCTTGTCGGAAATGTCCCAATGCCTTTATTAACAAATGGGACAATAGAGGAAGTTAAAGATTATACAATAAAATTAATAAAGAATTTAGGACCTGGCGGAGGATTTATTATGGCTGCAGACCATTCTATTCCACCTAATACGATTCCGGCGAATTATATTGAAGGTATGCTCAATATTACAAAAAAATATGGGGTCTATCCCATTAAATTTTAAGAATTTGGAGATTATAATGAAAAATGCATCTATTAAAAGAAGATTTTCCACTTATTTCGGAAAATTTTTAGAAATTCCGATGCTAACTTTTGTCAGAATTATTAAAAAACTATTTATTAAAAATTTCAGGTATTATTTTTATCGAAAAATTCATAATGTGTAGGGAGGACGTGTAATTCCTGTAAAGCAGACCATTTCGACTGAAGTAGAGGTAAGACCATCACAAGAAATTTATGAGTTGGTCCAACGTGCAGAAGTTGTAGGCATTACAGATTGCTTTTGTAGGACACTTTTTTATCATGATAAAAATTGCAAAGCTCCAGTCCATACATGTATTATACTAGCAAGAGGACAAAACCTAGAAGAAATAGATAATGCCGGGTTTAATATGAAAATTTCAAAAGAAGAAATTTTTAAAATACTAAAGTTAGCTGATGAATGGGGATTGGTACACCAATTAAGTCACTTCCCGAATAAAGACTTTTTCTATGTCATATGTAATTGCTGTTCTTGTTGTTGTGTGGTTTTGAATACCTATAAACTATTTGGAGAACAAACCTATTTAATTAAACCATCAGATTTTATTGTCCAATATAATGTGGAAAAATATTCAGGGTGTGGAATATGTATCGATTATTGCCAATTTAATGCTATTAAATTTACTAACGATAAAAAAGTAGAAACAAATTTAAAATTATGTAAAGGTTGTGGACTATGTGTGTCTCATTGCCCTGAAAATGCAAGAATTTTAGTAGATCGCCATGTGTAAATTAATTAGAATAGAAGAGCATAATAAAGAATCTTTTTATTTATTATTTTTAATAGAATATATATTAGATGTAGATTATTTCTTTTAATTTTGGTAAAAATTAAGTCTTTTATGTTATTTTTTATTTGGTCTTTATATTTAAATTATTAACTAAGCTTATTATATTTTATCACTTTAATCTTTATTTTATTTTTTTTTTAAATTTCAAGAATTATGATTAGAAATCAATTTCTATTGGATATTTTTATATTTTGGTTTGATCTTTTATCAAATTTTTAAGAATTGATGTGTTTATATATATTTCTTTATCGAATACTTGTGGTGGAATTTATGGTAATTACTCGAAAAATTAAAGAAAAGATACTAAAAGATAAACATAAAACAACTATAAAATCAATCCCATCTTGTTTTCAGGATTTTAAGACCTTTAAAAAGAATAGATTTGAATGCATAATTTGCGACTTTTTTAATGATTGTGGACAAGTTAAGGGTTAATATATCTGGATGTTATATTCTAAACAGTTATACTGAAAATAACTAATCAATTTTTTAGTCTAATTGAAGATATTTTTTATAATAATAAGTTAAAAAATTTAGTATTTAAAAATGTGTATTTTGGAAAAATATTTTTATCTATAAATTAATAAACATCATGTTGTGTAAATTTAGGAAAAAAATTGGTTAAAAGGATATTATTATGGACAAAAATATTAATGATCTTAAAAAATATTTTAATTTTGATATTTTTGCGGATATTTATGATAAGACTAGAGAAATATCAAATTCATTTCAATCAATAATATCCTTAATATTCAAGAAATCCGGCTTTAAAAAAGGAGATAGACCTATCGTATTAGAGGTGGGTATAGGGACAGGAATGGTAATAAGTTATCTGCCAAATCTAAGAAATTTAGTACCAAAGTATATTGGGATCGATATATCAAAGAAAATGCTCAAGATATTACAGAAAAAATATAAGAATTCAGATTTAGAAATGATCTTAGCTGATGCCTATTATTTACCATTTAAAAAAGATAAATTTGATTTATCATTAATGGTAAGAGCGGTTCATATTCTCCCAAGGTGGAAGGATGCAATCAGAGAAGTAAAAAGGTGTATTAAGGATAATAGACTACTAGTTATTATCACTGGCGGACCAGGTAAAAAAATTCTAAACAAATGTCCGTCTAATGATAAATATCTTGAATTAAGAGAAAAATACGGATATCCACTTTTTTATTACGGTGCAGATTGGGCTGAAATTCCTGAATTTATTAAAAATGAATTAAACGCGCAAATCGAAATATTTGAGGGGACATATTCTGTGAAAAAAAGTCTTAAAAAAAGCTTAATAGAATTTGAAGACCAGAGTATGACGTGGCACACGCAAGTCCCGAAAAATATTCATGATAAAATAGTCCAAGAATTAAAGGAGTTTCTATTAAGGTTATATGGCAATTTAGATATTGAAGAGCAACAATTAGGATGTTTTAATATCGGATTCATAAAATTTAATAAATCAAATTAGAAAATGTTTAAAAGAATTGGTGAATTTTTAAAATAACTAATAGTAAGGATGACTAAAATGGACATTGAAGAAAAAATAAATTTGATAAAGCGTCCACCGACTGAAGAAATAATAAATTTAAAGGAATTAAAAGAATTATTTGAGACGAAGGAGCATCCAATTGCTTATAACGGGTTTGAGCCCAGCGGACAGATGCACCTAGGAACAGGACTAATTTCAGCTTTTAAAATGATGGATTTTATAGAAGCAGGAATAAAGTATAAAGTGTTATTAGCTGATTGGCATGCATTTTTAAACAAAAAAATGGGCGGTAATATAGATAAAATAAAAAAAGTGGCAGAATATTTCAAAGCGGGTTGGTCAGCTTTAGGAGTAAATGATGTTGAATATATTTATGCAAGTGATTTAATTGCCAATGAAAGTTATTGGGAAAAAGTTATGAGGATATCTACTAAGACTACTCTTAAGAGAATTCAACGTTGTCTACCCATTCTTGGCAGGACTAAAAACGAAGGACTTACTTTTGCCCATTTATTATACCCCGCGCTCCAATGTGCAGATATTTTTGAATTAGAAGTAGATATAAATCAATTAGGAATGGACCAGAGAAATGTCAATATGTTAGCCAGAGAAGTAGGGCCAAAGCTAGGCTTTTGGAAACCAGTAGCTGTGCACCACCATCTTCTAATGGGCTTAATTCTCCAAGAACGTATGGGATATGATGTAGACATTAATATAGATAAGCAAATTAGCTCAAAACAAAGTAAAAGCAAACCAGATTCAGCAATTTTCATTTTAGATTCACCAGATGAAATTAGGAGAAAAATTAAGAAGGCTTATTGCCCAGAAAAAATATTAGACCAAAATCCCATTTATGAAATAGTAAAATACATAATCTTGAGAAAAAAGGACGCTACATTTGAAATTAAAAGAAAATCACAATTTGGAGGAGATATTACAGTAACATTAGAGGAATTTGAACGCCTCTACAAAAATGGAGATTTACATCCTAAAGATGTAAAGAAAAATGTATCAGAATACTTAATTAAAATATTAGAACCGGTCAGAGAATATTTTAAAAATAATAAAAATCTAATTTCTGTTTTTAAAGAAGAAAAAATCACAAGATAATTTAATAATTTTATTTAATTTAATAATTTTATTTATTATTAGTTCTATATATTAAATACTCTTTTTAAATTTATTAATTTTTATAGGTCATATTTAGTCCAAATTAGAGCCTTGAACATATAATGTAAAAAATCTAATTTCTATTATTAGGAATTTTCTCTAAATCAATAAATTATTTATAGTAGATTTTAATTATAGTTATTTCCATGATTGCTTAATAAAAGAAAAAAGCATTTATTTTTGAAAAAGAGATTAGAATTTTGAAATGTGAAAATAATGGAGATATATAATTCAAGATTTTGGACAAAGTCATATGATAAACATATAAAAACAGATTTGGATTACCCTAAAAAGAGTCTTGGATTAATTTTTGATGAATCAATGCAGAGATTTCCTGATAGACCAGCTTGTTGGATGAGAAAAAAGGAGATTTCTTTTGGTGAGTTTAGAGATTATGTCCATAGATTTGCTACTTACTTACAGGAAAATGGTTTTAAAAAAGGGGATGTTGTTGCAATTAATTTACCAAATAGCCCTCAATATATGGTCACTCATTTTGGGACTTTATTAGCTGGTGGTGTAGCATCGGGGTGCTCTCCACTTTTGAGTGCTGATGAACTTATATACCAAATTAATGATAGCAGGGCTAAAGTATTGATTACGCTAGATAAAATTTATGCAGATATTTTAATCCCTAAAGATGTATTAAGTAAAGTTCCTAACTTGGAAATTGTAATTACTACCAATATTTCTGATTATATGGGGCTTTCAAAGTTGATTGTATTATTAGGAAAATTAATTGGAAAAATTCCAAAAGGTAAGGTCGTGCCACATCCCGAAAAAATAGTTATAAATTTTAGGAAGGTATTGAAAACCGGACCAAATGTTAAAAAGGTCGAAATCAACCCCGACAAGGACCTTGCCTTATTGCAATATACTGGTGGTACAACAGGTAGACCAAAAGGTACGCAGTTAACTCATGCAAATCAAATAGCTAACTTAGTGCAAATTTCAAATTGGATTAACTTGGCACCTGGTGAAGATATTAGTCTTTCAGCATTTCCGCTGTTCCATTTAGCAGGACTATGTTTTTGTCAAGCTGCAGTCTTTTTGTCCAATCCGCAAATATTAATACCAGACCCCAGAGATATAAAATTCTTTATTAATGAAATGAAATCTAAAAAACCGACTTTAATTGCTAATGTCCCTTCGTTATATTTAATGATAATGAAAGAACCGCTATCAAGAACAATTCCGAGTGAAGTCTTAAAAAATGTTAAAGCATATATTTCTGGAGCAGCCCCATTTCCTGCAGAAATGATTAGAGAATTTCAGAAGGTAATGGACGCAGAAAATAAGGTGCTAGAAGTATATGGAATGACTGAAACCAGTCCAATATTGACAATGAACCCGTTCTATGGGACTAAGAAAATCGGTACAGTAGGTTTACCAATTCAGGATTCAGATGTTAGGTTGATCGATATAGAGACCGGTAAAGATGTATCGCTGGGTGAACCCGGTGAAATCATCTGTAAAGGTCCACAAGTTACTCTAGGTTATTATAATAAACCTGAAGCTAACAAAAAGACCATAATTGATGGGTGGTTTCACACAGGTGATGTAGGAATAATGGATGAAGATGGATTTATCACAATCGTAGATAGAACAAAAGATATGCTAATAGTTAGTGGGTATAAAGTTTATAGTGTCCATGTAGAAGATATTTTAATTAAACACCCAGCAATTGAACTTGTTGCAATAATAGGGATCAAGGACCCAGACAGACCAGGTAGTGAAAAAGTTAAGGCAGTTATACAATTAAAATCAGATGTAGAACTAACAGATGAACTTAAAGAGGATATTAAAAAATATGCCGAAGATAACCTTTCAAAATATGAAAAACCAAAGATCTGGGAGTTTCGTAAAGAGCTACCTCTGACAACTGTAGGTAAAGTATTAAAGAGGAAGTTAAGAGAAGAATAACTTTAAATTAAAGAATAAAAACCATCTTTTTTTTGAATTTTTTTATTTTTAATTAAACGTTCCAAATGTTTTTTAATCATAAATTTTTCCGCAATTAGCAATAATTCATCTTGATTTGGATTTTTTCCATAAATTAAAAGTTTATTTGTAAGTCCGTCTAACGTTTGTTTCTGTTTTAAATTCACTAAAATTTTTTGGTCTCGCTCTTCAAATTTGCTCAAAAATATCTTTAACTTTTCTCTAATTCCATTGTAAAAAACACCTTTATGGGAAGATATTACAATCTTGGGGTTAAATTTAATAATTTTTTTAATTGAATTAATGAAATTATCAATATTGCCATCTGTAGCACCATACCACGGGCCGAAAGATGTTAAATCAATGTCTGAAAGAAACATTATATTAGGATAAATTAAAAAACAACAATGCCCGGCAGAATGACCAGGAGTATGAATAACTTGAATTTTCAAATTTCCCAAATCGAATATCTGACCATCATCAAAAGTATCCGAAATATTTATTTCTCTATACCCCAGTGATAACATAAATGATTTGAAAATTGCATCATATTTTTCATTATTTAGACCATATAATTTCTGTAAATTACTAATAGACTCGACATTTTCTTTGTCCAGTTTATGCACTAAAATTTTAGAACTTTTAAAATATTTACAGCAGGATGTGTGGTCTTCATGACAATGCGATAATAGTATTTTATTAATTGAAAAATTTTTAAGAATTTTTCGAGCTCGAGATAGCCCCATTCCTGCATCAATTAGAATATTTTCCTTTTGCCCTAAAATCAATACGGAATTTGAGTAAGGATATTTACCATGCCTTTTACCTTCAATAAATATAATATTCTTTTTAATCTCTTGAAACAGTTTATATCACCACATAAATAATCTTGATTAAAATTATAAGATTGCTACAAGAATTAAATAACACCTACTTTATAATTTTATCATTTGTATCGATTATTTATAATATTTTTAGCAGTTTAGTTATTTAATACTCAAATTAATTTTAAATTTTAATGTAAAGAATAGAGTATTTTCATTTCATCTTTTAGAATTTGATTTCACCAAATTATCCACAAAATAGAGTCCATAGATTTATTACATTATTGTCTTTAAAGCGGCAGATTTAAAATTTACATAAGTTTTTGACCCCACACTAAGTCCCAAATCAAGTAAAGCATTTTGTGTAATTAGAACTTTGATAATAGTCCCGATATTAATACTTACTTCGAATAGAGTCCCTAAATCATCAATTTTGACTATAGTACCATTTATCACATTTCTCATACTTGATTTTAACGGCTGTCTTGATAGTATTATGTCTTCAGGCCTAATACAAACTTTAACATTACCGTATAATTTATCAGCTGAATAGATAGTCATACTATCGATTTGAATTTCGCTTAGCCCAATTTCTTTATTAAATTTTGCAGTACCCGAAAATATATTATCAAAACCAATAAATTTAGCCACAAATTCAGATTGTGGATTCCTGAAAATTTCGTCCGGTGTTCCGACTTGGACAATTTTCCCTTTATTCATAACAGCAATTCTATCTGCTAGGGACATTGCTTCAAGTCTGTTGTGTGTAACATAAATTGTAATTGGCTTAAACTTCTTATGTATCCTTTTAATTTCTCCTTTAAGTTGTACCATTGTATTATAATCGACCGAAGCGAGAGGCTCATCAAGTAATAAAATGTTTGGATTTATAATTAATGCTCTTGCAAGTGCTACCCTTTGTTTTTCACCCCCACTTAATGTCGATGGATATCTATTTGCCACATGTTCTATTTTAAATAATTTTAAAAATTCTATTACTTTTTCCATTACTTTCTTGTATTTTATTCTTTTCTGGAGACGGATTCCGTATGCTATATTTTTCCAGGCTTTTTTATTTGGAAATAATGCTGAATCTTGAAAAACAAATCCACAATTTCGTTTGTGCGGTGGTAATAACGTGATATCTTTTCCATTATAAATAATTTTACCCTTATCTGCATAATGAATTCCCGCAATTAATTCCAGTAATAGAGTTTTACCTGCCCCAGATGGACCTAAAATGACAAAGAATTCACCTTCATTTATTGCAAGATTGATATTGTCCAAATTAAAATCTTGCCATTTTTTTGAAATATTTTGTAATTCTAGCATAAAAGTTAAGCCTCACGTCTATTTTTAGGAGTTCTATTGATAATTTTAATGATAATAAAAATAAAAAATGAGACTAATACTAAGGAAATTGCGGTTGGTATTGCTGCTGAGAGACCACTTCCCTCGAATTGGAAATAAACAAGAACCGGGCCAGTAATAGGTATAGACGCTAAAATATAGACAGCACCAAATTCAGAGACCCCTCTCGCCCAGCATAATATGGCTGATGAGATTATTCCCCGCCAAGTTAATGATATGTTTACGTCAATAAAAGTTTTAAATCTTGATGCACCTAATGTACGAGCAGCTTTTTCATAATTTGGGTTAACCATTAAAAAAGTATCTCTTGTCCCCTTAATCAAAAAGGGCGAACTTACAAAAAACATCCCAATAATTATCCCAAGATATGTATCAAAAAAGGTGAACCCAAATAAATTAAAAAACTGACCAAATAGACCATGATTACTATACGCAGTTAATAAAATTATTCCAGCGACAGAATGCGGAATAAGAATTGGTAAATCAATTAATGAATCTAAAAATCCTTTCCCCGGAAAATCATACTTAGCCAATAAAAACGCCATTGGAACACCAAGTATTATCGCTAGTAAAGTTGAGAAAAAGGAACACATAAATGAATTAATAATTGCTTGAATTACATAATCAGTACTCATGGTTTGTAAAATGACCATTGGGTCTTCTTGAAAAAGAATATAAACAATCGGTCCAATCAAGAGCAAAATCAGCAAAATAGATAAAAATACAAAAAAAATAGTAAAAGTACCATATTTTTGATATTTCCAGACCAATTTATCAATTTTCATTTTTATCACTTTTACCTCTAAATTGATTTTATCACTAAATCGAAAAAAATAAAAAATTTATGGATTATATTATGGGATTTGGGTCTTGGACGCAATATGACCTCAAAACTTCTGGGATCTTGGTAATATTGCTAGCATATGCAGGATAATAAGCAGGCTGTCCTAAAGATAGCATTATACCAGGGCGTTGAAGCATAAATTTTATAAAATCTATCCCTAAATTTGGGTGCGGCGCATTATTTGGGATTGTTATACCATATTGTATAGCTTTGGCTGTTTTAGGTGTTGCAGAAGCACCAGGAATTAAAGGACTTTTTCTTAATACAGTAACATTGGAATAGAAATCATTTAAACTCCTATTAGCCAAGTTGAGATGGTCATCAAATTTTATATAATTGAGCCCATGTTGTTTCGCTACAGAAGTATAAATAAATAAATAATCAATTTCACCAGCCTCTAAACACGATAATAAATCTGTCTCTTTTGCTTTTACAATAGTTGCACCAGGCCCAGTATAACCAGAAATTGGGTCTTTGTTATACATTGATTGATTAATTTGATTTGAAGTCCAATTTCCATGTAAAACGCCAAAATAATAATCATCAGCAAGTCCCCAGACCATTAATGTCCTATATCCACAGGGGTCTTGATATGGGTCAGACCTGCCAAATACAACATCCGTCCTATTCAAGACCTGCCACCAAAGTTTGGAACCATTTTTAAGTAAATTTAAGTATGGCGGGTTATTTTTTTCATCATAAGCTAATGCAATTTCATTAACTGCAAAAATAATATACCAATCAGCCCAAGTTTTTCCTGTAGTAGCGTCAATACAATTTGGGTCTGATTCATTCATCATCATGGTATAAATTAATGAATAGTCCGCAGTACCTAATACTGAACATTTTCTACCAAGTTCTGTAATCTGTCTAATAGCTGTAGCACTACCAAATGCTTCATTATCAATTTGATAATTGGGATATAATGCTTCGTATTCCCTTTGGAATTCTTCAATAGGTACATAAAGCGATCCAGCATGAAAAATGTGTATAACTGTTTTATTGTTTTGGTTGACCATCCAAATTATTGTATAGATAATCGAAATGGACAATATGATAATTATCAGCCCAGAAATTATCTTAACCTTATATCTTGACCAGAAACTTTCTGTTATACTCAAATACTTGTTACACCTCAAATTATTATGGTCTATAAAAAATTTTAAAATGGATTGATCGATATGTATGTTTATACATATTGCTTTTAAAAGTTATTATTAATAAATGATTAAATATTTTAAATCACTTAATAAAATTAAATTATAAAATATGATGAAACAACAACAATGTTATCTGTGGTTAAGTTATTACAGATAATGTTTCTAAGTTTTAATAAGTTTTTGAAATAACTTAGAGTTGAAATGATGAGAAATAAAGATTTTGGTTATGAGCAATTGTTAAATATGTTTTTTTCAATGTATGAAAATTCTAAACGTTCTATTTTACAAAATATTTCTGGGTTGATGGACAACGATGAAAAGGAAGAATTTTTGGACCAATTATTTCTACAATTAATGATTTTATGGTATGTTCAGAAATTAGGATTTTTAAACGCAGATAATCAATATTTTATAAATAAATTTAATGATATTAATTCTAATAATGAAAATAATGTATTTAATGATTATTATGACTTTTTAATCAAATTTTTTGAATTTTTGAGCAGTCGTGATGACGTAAAATTTTTAGAACAACAAAATTTTGGTAAAATATTATTTTTAAAGCCCTTAATTTTTTTCATTTCTAAAAGATGGTCAAAATTTCAATTAAATACAATTACGATGCCAAATGAATGTTTTTACAAAAAGGGGTTAAGTACAAGATGGAATATGAAGAATATTGGAAATAACAAAAAAGAGATCCCACTTTTAAATTTATTAGAAATATTATTTTCATATGAAGATAAAGTCGATGATTTTTTTATTGGAAATTTTTATGAAAAACTATTATCTATTAAGGATAAAAAGAAACACGGAATATTTTATACACCTAAATTAATAACAAATTATATTTCAAAAAATACAATTATTGATTATTTAATTGAAGTCGTAAACAATAAATATAAAACTAATTTTCAAACATTAGAAGAAATACTTGACAACAATAAAGAAAAATTAGAATTTTTATTAAAGAATCTTGGTACATTAAGAATTTTAGACCCAGCAGTTGGGTCTGGACATTTTTTATCATCAACTATTAGAATATTACTGGAGATTTATGATAAAATTTTGGAAAATTTACGAATTAAAACATCAAATTTCCAAGATAATATGATAAATTTATTTAAAGATTATTTCGGAATTAAAATAAATGAATTAGATGTAAATAAAATAAAATTTGATTTACTTTATTATGTAATCATCCCTAAAAATATTTATGGAGTAGATATTGACCAGACATCAATTAATATAACCAAGGCAAGGCTATTTTTATTATTGACTCAATATTATGACTTAAATTGGGATTGGGTCTATTTTCCTGAGACATATTTTAATCTAAGAACTGGGAATTCATTAATAGGAGTTGTCGATCTAAATAAAGATTTACGAAAAATCAAGCAACTTTCAATTGACCAATTTATTTTTAAGAAGGACCAGGAGACATCTCAATATGGTCAATTAATCATCGAAATTGAAAAAAATTTCAGCAATAAGACAAAATTTCTATTGAAACAAAAAGACCATAATGACTTTTTTTCGGGATTAAAAGAATTATTTGCTGGACCTTTAATAAAATCTTATAAAATAAAATTACTAGTACAAGATTTAAACATTTTGAAGTCCGCGCTTTTAGATTCCTTGAATTCTTTAGATTGTTTTAAATTGGGTAATTTAATTCAAAGAATTATCAAGATATTTTCCTATGAATTAGATATATTGCTTTTAAGAAATCTTGGAATAGACTTTGAATTATTAAAAAACTTGAAGTTGTTTCATTGGCCAATAGAATTTCCAGAGATATTTAAAGACAGCCCGGGTTTTGATATAATAATAGGGAACCCACCTTTTATCCGTCAAGAAGGTATAAACCATATTATCCCAAATTTTGATTATAAGCACCTCCTTGCAAAAACTTTTGACATTTTTGATACAACATTTGATTACAGCGTATATTTTATATTAAGGAGTATTAAATTACTGAAAAAAAATGGGTTTCACTCCTTTATTATTACTAGTAAATGGTTAAGGGCTAAATATGGAAATAAAATTAGAAATTTATTCAAAAATAAAACTAAAATTATAAGGATTGTTGATTTTTCAGGTAAAAATTTATTTCAAAGAATTGCAGTAGATACAATCATATATTTAATACAATTAAAGAGTCCAGAGGAAGAAAGTATGGTATATTACAACCGGCCTAATGATCTGCATTCATTAAATGACAACGGATATATGATCAGACAGAAATTATTAGGTGATAATCTATGGTCTTTTTCGGATTTTCTGACTTATAAAATTAAAGACTATTTGGACAAAACGACAATAAAATTAAAAGATTTTGGAGTGAATATCTATTTTGGGATTAAAACTGGCTATAATAAAGCTTTTATAATAGATAGTCAACAAAAAGAAGAGATAATTGGTAAAAATCCAAGAGTATTAACCTTCTTAAAACCTTTATTACGAGGTAAAGATATTGGAAAATATTATTTTTATTGGAAAAATCTATGGCTTATTGTAATTCCATCAGGATGGACAAATAAATACATTAAAAATCATAATTTAGATGTAAAAAACGCAGAAAAAATATTTAGAGAGACCTTTCCTGAATTATATCGATATTTAATGCATATTGGAGAGAAAACAACAGGTAAAGGAAAAGGTTTGTTCAACCGAGATGACCAAGGAGATTATTGGTGGGAATTGAGGCAATGTGTATATTATTCAGAATTAGAAAAACCAAAATTAGTCTGGAATAGGATAACTTATAATGTTTATTTTCAATTAGTCCCAAGTGGGATTTATGTCCTTGATTCAATGTTTTTTATCGTCGGAAAGCACCTAAAATTTCTACAATTAATACTTCAATCTTCGTTAAACCCCTTTTTGATGAAAAATTACTGTGCTCTTTTAGGAAATGGTTATTATGCCGCTGCTCAATATATTGAACAAATACCCATTAAAAAAACAGAACTTGTTAATACTTTTGAAATTTTTGCGGATTATTTACTATTCTTAAATATTATTCCTGAAAATCGGATCAAGTTAAAGGAAATAATAACATTTTTAGATAAAAAAATAGCAGATTGTATGGTATATGAATTATATTTTAAAGACATATTTGAATTAGAAGGTCTTGAAATTGACTTTATTAGAAAAATTTCAAATTATTTAGTACCAATTAATTATGACGAATTTATTGACCTTTATACTAAAAAATTGTTAAAAAAACCTTTTGATGAACTTAAACTTATTCAAATAGAATCTGAAAATTTTGAAACAATCAAGTCTGTCCATAAAAACATAATTGAAGATACTAAAATTTTAGAACAAATTAAATTAATAAAATCACACCCGTGGATTAAAAAAATTGAAAACAAGCAAAAAATTTAGCTTATTTGGAAGTATAATTATTTGTTATAACTTTTTAATTTACCTAAAAAGGAAATAAAGACCTAAAATACCTAAATTTACAAAATATAGTATGTATTTCTAGATATAAAGTTTAGTACCTAAATCTTCTTTTAATTAAAAATAATTTTTTTAAATAAAATGACTTAAAATTTAATTTACTAATTTAAATATTTAATTTAATAAAAAAATTTAACAAGTCTATTAAATATTCTTTAAATACTAAAAAGAAATTTGTGATAAAATTATGAATAAGAAAAAATATTTAATAGGTTTTGTTTTATTATTTATTTTTGCTATAAATTTAACTATTCCAATAAATGCCGGGTCAAACGAATGGAATTTTAAGACAGATCCAATTCAATTGACTAATTGGCTGTCATCACATGCCCAATATCCAGATATTGCTGTAGATACAAATGGCGTAATAAATTTTGTCTTTATGGCTAATGATACACATAATATGGAAGGGTGGTATGCAAACAATACAGGAAATGTA
>SUPR01000179.1 GCA_005191425.1 Candidatus Helarchaeota ASGARD archaeon Hel_GB_B | reverse complement strand
TCCCAAAAGGAAGATTTTTAATTATCTAATATTGAATATTATAATATTCAATATTCAATATTCAATATTTAATTTTTATTTATTTTCAATCTCTTCTTCTACTTCTATTAATTCTTCTCCGGCCTTGTCCGCCCCTTCGGGTCTGAGCTCAGGGTCGAAGACCGAATCGCCAGCTTCTGCTTCTCCATCCTTATCGCCCTCATCCACTTGGTCCTCTAAAATTTCTTCAATTTTTCCTGTCTCTCTGCCCTCATCATCAACTAAACCCGATTCAATGTTTTGTAATTCTGTATAAATATCATTAATATTATTACTTTCTTCTTCTATGTGTTTATTTATATTAATCAAATTATTTCTATAAACAACAATATCATCTATAAAATTTGTAAATTTATCCCTTTGATGCAAGGCCAATAAACGATCTATAATGGGCTGACCTGAATCTTTAACCCGATAATCTATTTCTTTTAAATCAATGCTCACATTCTCTAATTTTTCTTTAAGGGAAGCTATTTGCGAAATTTCTGCTTGGTTTAACTCTCTAATATTGTTTTCTTCTGCTGTCATTTCTTCTGATATTATTTTTTCTGTTTCTAAATTATCAAAAGATTGAATAAATTCTAAAGTAGTATTATATAAATTTAGCATCTCCTCCTGCTGGGCTGACAATTGCGCAAATTTTTCTTTATAATCATCAATTTCATTTAGTATTCTATTTTTAACTTCTTGCTGATTAATTTTAACCTTTTCTGTATTTTCTTGATAAATTAAAACTCTTAAAGCATCCACGCTAGTAAAAGATGCTGAAGCCGTTGCTTCATTAATTGTTTCCGCTATTTCTTTTTCTTCTAAATTTACAGGGCCTTCAATTTTTTCTTTATTAATTGCATCTCCTGATTTTTGTTCTTGAAGCTGCATGCCGCTTTTAACTAAAGAATCTCCATAGTCTTTAACTTTATCATTTACTTCTTCTGCTAAAATAATTAAATCTTGAGTGGCTCCACCTTCTGACGCCCTGCTAATATGTTTTTGAATGGCGGTCACGCTGGTGTTAAAATTTTCAACTGTTTTTTTAATATCTGCTGTTTTTTGGCCATTACCTTCTTGGCTAACCAATTCTTTAATTTCATTAACTCTATTCTCCGCAATTTCCAATTGAACTTTGACCTTGCTAACATCGCTAGGAGCTAAAACCAATCTAACTTGCTCGCCAGCAAGCTTTACTGAATATAAGGCGTCTCCAGGTAAACTGCCTTTGGCAGCGCTTACTGTCGCAATGCTACCACTCAATACTATCATAATCATTAAAACTAAACTCATAACCGGCCTAACAGCTACAAAAGTTAAGCGGGAAAAATAAAAATTACTCCAACGGCTAACATTTTCTTTATTATTTACTAAATCAGAATTATCAATTTGAGACAAAATAAAATCGCGCTGGCTTGTTTGCCAGTTTTTATCTGGAGAAATTTGATCTAGCTTTCTCAATTTTTTAATCAATGACTTGCTCATTTATTTTGTTGTAATTTCCTTTAATGCTTTTATTGCCCTGTGAGCCAATACTCTGGTAGTATTTTTTGATTTGCCGATAATTTCTGCAATTTCCGAAGTATTTAAATCTTCTATATATTTAAGAATAATCACTTCCCGATACTCTTCTTTAAGTTGTCTTAATCCTTTCTCTATATCCTCAAGCTGTTCATCTAATTCTACTTTTAATCTAATGTCCTTACTCTCATCTGCTTTATCAATTTGACTGCCTTCTAAAGAGATTTCTTCGGCTCTTTGGCGATAATAATCAATTACTAAATTCCTTGCCACCTTATATATAAAAGGTCTAAAGGTCTCTATTTTGCTGGCCTTTTCTTGATCTATTAAATAATTCCATGTTTTCAAAAATGTTTCTGAAGTTAAATCTTCTGCCTCTTCTACGGAGTTAACTTTAAAAAAAATAAAACGATAAATACTTACTGCGTAATTATCGTAAAGTTCCCCATATGCCTTTTTATCTCCTAAAGTTCTAATACGGAAAAGTAATATCTTTTCTTTATATTTATTTAAACTCTTCATCTAATTAGACGTGATAAATAAAAAAATGTTACAGTTTACCCCATAAAATACGAAGTAGTAACAAATATATTTTAGAATAATTATACATACATATTATATAAAAAGCAAATATTGAATATTAAATGAATCAGGAGGGTGCTCTAAATTACGAGTAAATAAACCTAATGCCACTTAAATATTTGAAAATATTAAAATATTGAATATTAAAATATTAAAAATACCTTTAATTTAGACGGAAATATCATTTAAAAATGATATTTCCCAATATTTAATATTAAATATTCCAAATTTATTTGACAAACAATAGTAAAATATTGTATAATACTTATGTCTACATTAATATAGACAAAACATATTAAAATATTAAATATTTTAATATTAACTCCGCTTTTATCTGAATAAAACAGGGTAAAAAAAATAGAATTATTCGTAAAATAAATAAACTTAATTCAATATTATGTCTAACATTATTCGCGTTTCCGTCTCTGAGGCCGCTCGCCTATTTGGAGTTAATGAAAAAACTATTAGACGAGCTATCAAAGACCAAAAAATAGTATACATAGTTGTTCGAGGCAGGTATAAAATTAATTTTGAAAGTTTAATTGAATGGTCACAAAAAAGGACAAAAATAAAAAATAAATTAACAACGCAGGGTATTGGCCAGTATGTAGATAAATGGAAAATAAAAAATAGGCTTTACAGCCCTAATCCCGCTAAATTGACGAAAACAAAATCCTAAAAAAAATTAGAATAACTTTTTAATAAAGACGTGATTAATTGCGTCTCTACCGTGTTGGATACGATTAATGTTATCGCAATATTTAATAATTATTTTATCCCTATCTCCGGATTATTCCTATCTTTACCCCACATTCCCGGATTGGAAATAATATAATTGCGGATGTTGTATAATGATTCTTCGGTTCTGATAATATGGTCGTAAAAACGAGATTGCCATTGGAAATCTGGATATATTTTCCTAATTTCAAATGTAGAACGTCCTTTATACCAACGAATTATTTCTCCTAATGTATTTTTACCCATCGGATTATGTTCGCCAGTAATACCGCCGTTCGTAGTAGAGACGCGATTAATCGCGTCTCTACCGTGTTTGCCATATTTAATATTATTATTTTGTATCGCGTGTTTATTACGATTAACATTATCATTTCGTAAAATCAACGCCGGGCGTCAAATTACCAAGAAACATTGCTCTTGGGCGAGTAGACGCCCGGCGTTATCTATTATCTATCAACAACAAACCCCCTGCCCCGCAAAATGCGAGGCAGGGGGATTTGTAATTAACGATTTTTGATTAGCTATCGTTAAACTAATAAATACTATCGATTACGGCTTAGCTAATGCGCCACCAAATAGATCGCCACGGAAAATGATATCATCTTCACTATAATCACCATCGTTATAATTAATACTCCAAAGCATTCCAGTGGCAGTAGGAGCATCATCTAACCAGATTTGAAT
>SUPR01000178.1 GCA_005191425.1 Candidatus Helarchaeota ASGARD archaeon Hel_GB_B | reverse complement strand
ATAGGTCTAGAGTAGTAAAAAATTTGGAAAAAAACTTAGAATCTTTGAAATAGTTAAAAATATATATTCAACAAAAAGTAATAGCTTAATCATGAAATATGAAAAAAAGAAAATTAATGAAAAATAGACTATTTGAACATTTAGATATACATATTTTATTAAGAGCCACCAGCCTGAACAGCCATAACAGTAATTACATCTTTTTTCGGGTGAACATTAAGACTTGCAAATCTAACATTATCAGGTAATACTTTCCCTTTATGAATAAATTGAATCGCGAGAATAGGATTTAATTTATAAGCTTTACGCACTTGCTTTTTAGCGTCCGCGACATTTCTATTAACATCTATATCTACAGTCTTTACCGCATGATCCGGTGGGACTCCGGTTAATTTAAATCTATATTCGACCAAGTGAATCTACCTCTTAACCAATTAATCTTTAATCTGTCAATAATAATAACTTTTTGTATTTAATATTATTTAATAAATTCCATTATAAAATCTTTATTCATATTTTAGTATAGAAATTAGTAAAATAGAAAAGATATTTATTAACGAGATTTTTACCCCAAATCAAGTCAAATTTAGATATTTAAATAAATATTTGATTAAATTATATTGATTTTTTATTATTTTTTCATATATATTTTATTATTACAAAACTTTAAAATTCAAATTTTATAGCTCATGTGGATTTTTATATTAATAAATTATTCTCGGACTAATATTTAATATTAAAAAGAAAATTTGGTTATGTAAATTGCTGTTTTTTTCATAAATACAGAATACCTTATTTTTTAATTCTGAACTTTAATTTTTTTTACAAACAATAAGAAGAATTGGTCGATTAAACGAATTTTATTCTTGTTTCTATCAAGTCATGCCGGAAATTATAAATTCAATAGATAGTCCTAATAAGATCAATTTTAAGAAAAAATTTTATTATCCTTATCAATCTTCTACAAACTAGATAGTTATAACCGATGTTTTTCAAAAGTGATTTTTAATTATTGATGATCTGACTTGGTAAGTCCATTTTCTTCATTATATACCTGAGATCTCTCCAAATCTTCAGTACTAACCCTATTCCAGATGCATTTTTCTCCCCATACTTCCCCCCTCTCTCAAATATCACCGTCTTTAACCCTTTTTCAGCTGCAACTTTTCCCGCTATTATACCCCCAGGGCCACCACCTACTACTAAAACATCATATTTCTCCATTCTATTTCACTCCTTCATTCTTCACATTTATCATCTTTCATTTCATTCTTTTTTCTATATTGTTTACTCTATTCTTTTTTGCATATATTTATTCTATATTCTTTTCTAACGTTTTATTCTTCTTATTTCTTTATTGCTATTCTTTTTTTACTTTTAAATTATTTGCTTCCTTTAATTTTTTGATAAATTAAAACTTTATGTTCCAATTTCTTACCCCACAATATCTAAAATTTAAAATCTTATTTAATATAAATAAAATATTCAGTATTACTAAAATTTTAATTAGCGTGATAAAAATAGGTCCTATTGGTTAAATTTTTAATTGTTATAATTATATAATTAATTTATCTTTATTAAATATTAATTTACAAGGCATAAGCCTCTTAAATGCATTATTTACACAATTATTTCTCATTCATATATCTAATTAGGTCCTTTAACTAAATTAAAATTCAGCATTCACATTTAAAAAATATCTAATTTATTATTTTTGAGTTTTTTCAAATTCTACTTTTCGACAAAAATATGTAAATATAAATTCTATTTTTTCGGAAATGTAATTTTTAATAAGATTTTTATATATCTAATAATGTACAAGAAGTTAACAAGCATTTGAGGTAGATTAAATGGTATTCAATACTTAAGAAAGCGATAGAAAGTTTGTGTACAATATCAATGATATAAATGGTGTCTTTAACATGCCTATTCTCTATTTAAATACCAATAATGGTGCTCTTCATTGAATATTAAGAAAAATGGGTATGACATATCTATGAAATCCCTACCACAAAAATACATTTGTAAAGATTGCGGACGATCTTTTTATGCACATACCAGTTATTTTCATAATGAGATTCCGGGTTTAATTAACAAATTTATTATAAAACTATGTAGTGGAGATAAATTAAACCTAACCAAGCTTTTACTTATGCCTAAATGAAGGAATTCTCTATTTCACTATTAATAATAAAGGTCTTGACTTCAATTTATAATTCAATCTGGATAAAAATGGCATGGAGTTCCAAAATTGGCTCTAAACTTATTTTTGTCGGTGAAACTTTTATTAAAATAAACAAAAGAGTTTATTATATAGTCCTATACATGGACAATGCTGAAAATGTACTGGTATGGGAATTACTCCACAAACGGAGCTCGGATAATATTTTAAAGGTAATTAATACGACTATTTCGGAATTGGGCAGCACCCCCTGAAATCATAATATCAGACGATTTCTCTACCTATAAAAAGGTAGTAAAATTATTGGGTTTTGATATTATTCATATTAGGCATATACATATTATTTATTAAAGGATTCAAAGCCAGTCTTTACCGGTTATTGGTGCAGAAAAAATAAAAAAGCATGTGGCACTTGTAGTAATAGCAATGCAGATAAATGCATTTTATAGATATTTGATGGTATAAGGAGATACTGGTATATTGAAAGCCAAGTTTAGCATTCACATTAAGAAAATCAGAGGTAGATTTATAAAGAAATGATTAAAAAATTAAGTCAAAAAAAATTCAAATTTGGTAAAACCCCCTATTTTTTATTTTATTAATTATTTAATCATTGAAACATTACTATTTTAATTTCTTATCTAAAAATTTTTCTCGTATTAATTATACTAAATTATAACAAATCAACTCTTTAAAACATCTAATAAAATAAATGAAACAATTAAAATCTTTAATTATCGAAAGGCAATTTTTAATAAAAATTTTATTAAACTATTTGAAATTGCATAAAAACGATATTTTTTAAATGAAAGGTCATTTCTTTTTACAAATCGCTATTATCTTATGACTTAAAAAATTTAAATGACTTATTCTATAGAATATTCCACCAGTTGGGATAATTATAGCTGTATTAAAATACTTTTTTGTTAAATCGTTTAGTTTTTTCACATTATAATGACAAATATGCGTTGGATCATCTTTAAATTTTAAAACTTTTTTAGTAATTATTCCATAAATAAAATCATAGACTCTTTTTATTGGATAATTAGGAGTCATAATTAGAATTATCCCTTCTTTCTTTAATACTCTATAAAATTCATTAAAATAAAATATTATCTCATTACATGGAATATGTTCAATTACTTGATCAAAATTTATAAAATCAAATATTTCATTATTAAACGGTAATTTCTGTTTTGTTTTTATTAAGAAAATTTTTGACCAACCTTTTGATTTAGCTCGTTGTATTCTTTTCCTTGAAATTTCAACTCCATATATATTATCTTTATCAAAATATGTCTTAAAAAAATCAAAATATTTTCCATCTCCACAACCATAATCCAATATTTTTATATCTTTATAATTCTTAATTTTGTCTAAAAAAGTAATTTTAAAAATTTTTTTCCAATTTTCGGATATTTTGCCTTCCATTGAATATTCTTTTGCATACTTTTCAAAATCTGGTTGCGGCATTTTTTTTCTAATCCTTTAATCTCACTCTTTATTTGTGTAAGATTATAAAAAGTCAACAATGGTATTTGTTTAACAAATAATTTTTTTAAATAAAAATGTTTTTATCTAATGAACGAACTGGAACAGGTTAATAAATTATTTAAATTCGTGAAAAAA
>SUPR01000177.1 GCA_005191425.1 Candidatus Helarchaeota ASGARD archaeon Hel_GB_B | reverse complement strand
ATATGAAACATTCAAGCCTGTTAAATTAATATTTTCTATTTTTGAATTTGAAGTATTGTGAATTAAGATTCCAGGAGAATTTTTTGAAAAATTAAAATTCTTTAAAGTAATATTTGTAGAATTATACAATATAAACATACTAATATTATTCCAATTATCATAAATTTCATTATTTGAATTTTCTAAATAATAAATATATCTTCCATCTACTGTGTTATTTAAATTTAAACTTAGATTTAATTCTAAATCAGAATCGCCTTCAATTACTAAACCTAAAGTATTATTATTTAATCTGTTATTTTCAATTATAGTATTTGAAGAATCTAATAAATGAATTCCATATTTATTTAAATTAATTGAATTATTTTTTATTTTGTTTGAATTAGAATTAAGTCTAATATAGATCCCATCAGAGGAACTTAAATTAATAAGATTATTTTGAATTGTATTGTTATCAGAGCTAGAAAAATGAATTGCTTCATTACTTGAATTAAGAATTTGATTATTTTGAATAATTGAATTATCAGTGTTACTAAAATAAACCCCCGTTCCTTTTGAATTATTCAGCGTGTTATTAGAAATATTTTCTCCTTGTCCTGAAAGAACATCAACTAAAGCATAACCGTCTTTAGAGCCTTCAAGAGTATTATTATAAACTTTAGTTCCTTTAATTTTGCTTAAATAAATAGCATAATAATTTCCACTATAAACATAGTTATCTTTTATTGTATTATTATCACAAGTCAAAGAAGAACTTGAGATAACAATTCCGCTATTTGAAGAAACATTCACAAAATTATTTTCTATTAAATTTCTATGACTATCATAAGATACTTGAATTTGTTTTCCATAAACTTTGTTTTGAGTAATATTATTATCACTTGCATAGTATAAGTAAACAGAATAACTAGATTCATGATTAAATGAGCAATTATTTATTGTATTATTATAAGAATGATCTAATTTAATATCACTTGTTTGGTCATTTACAACTGAATCAAAACTTGAATTTTCAATTAAAGTATTTAAAACTCTATATCCATAAAATCCATTATATGAATTATCATATAGGGTATTGTTCATTAATGTATTATTTTCTGAATATAAAGAAGTATGGTAAAATCTTATTCCATCTCCAAAATCTCTTATATAACAATTTTTAATTGTAATTCTATCATATCCATTGTCATTATAAATTCCATAGTCACTTGAGCCTCCATCACCACTTAGATTATAATTTTTACAATCAATAGTAACATCATCATTGTCTATCTGCATGCAAGTTGTTGTTGCAGAGATGCTTTGATTTAAACAATAAGTTTTTCCAGATTCCCATCCAGAAGTTTTACAACCTGACAGATTATAATCACAAAATCCCTCAGATTTATTAGTTAAAGGTGAATAATCTCCTCCATTTGTAATAGAAGACGTTCCTTTATAAGGAAGTGCTGTATTCCCAATTCCATCTCCATCAGTATCATAACCTGTATAATTTGCCCAATAATTTCCTCCAATGCAGTTTCCTCCTATAATGTTTGGACCAGAAGAGCAGTTATAAGTAGTATTCCAGTAGTTATATCCATCATCTTCAACATCCATTCCAGTTGTATTGATAATATTATTATAAAACAGACTACCATTTGAATTAGACAAATAAATTCCTCTTGTCCATGTTCCACTCCAGTATGTATCTTCTATTTGGCAATTAGTAATTGTATTATTGTGACTATTGATAATACTAAAGCCATATGCATTGTCTAATATAGTTGAGTTTATTATAGTGTTATTGCTTCCTGAATTTAGAGATATCCCTTTGTAATTTCTTTCAGATGTAATATTAAGCGCTGAGTTATTTAACCCACTAATTCCTATTCCTTCTCCTGAAATTTGATTATAAGAATAAATATTAAAAAGAGAATTATTTGAACCACTAATAGATAGCCCTCTATCTCCATTGGAAAGAAGACTAATGTTAGAAAAAAGACTATTGTTACAGTTTTCACAAATAAGTCCATCATCATACTGGTTTTTTATTGTTAGATTAATAAATTGACTGTTTGAGACATTATCTAATTGTAAACCTCTTAGTCGCCAATTCCTAATATTGCAGTGTTTTATTGTTATATTTGTTATATTTTGTGCTTCTATGCCATACCTCCAATTATCAGCTGGATCTGGCTCTGAGCCATTTATCCAATAGTTATTGCAATCAAGGACAATATTATCTGCTTTTATAAAAAGAGCTGTTGCATTACAATTCAAATTTTTTGTTAGATTTGAATTCTTTCGGATTTCAGAACCACAAACAATTTTTTCCACTAAGGGTAAATAATCTCCTCCATTTGTGATATTTGTCCCAGAATTATAAGGCAGATTTGTGTCACCTATTGCATCGCCATTAGAGTCTGTTCCATTATAATCACTCCAGTAATTTCCACCAATACAAGGGCCTCCTAAGATATTTGGACCAGAAGAGCAATTATAAGAGGTGTTCCAATAATTTTCATAAATAGAGTTGTCAAAAGCATTAATTGTGTTATCATAAACTTTATTATTATAAATTGTATTATTGTATGTACTTGAATCTGTATAAATCCCCCGAGAATTATTAAAAACAATATTATCTTTTATTACATTCCCAGAAAAAGTTAGAATAGCTATTCCTCCTTCTGTGGCTATTTTTTTATGATTATAAACAGTATTATTTTCAATTGTATTATTCTCAGAATTAATCTGTATTCCATATTGAGTATTATTATAGATTTTGTTGTTTTTTATACTTGCATTAACAGTTTTAGAACCTATGATGTTCACTCCATATAAATTATTGTAAATAATATTTTCAAGAGCAATTGAATTTTTAGAGTTATACAAATATAATCCATAATTTACTGCATTATAAAGAGTATTATTAATTGCCTGAGGATCTGGAGATTCATAAAAAAATAAGTCATATGAAAAATTTTGAATAATACAATTTTTTATTATTGTATTATTAAAACCATATGCTTTAATCCCATAACCTGATTTATTCCCAGCAATTAAAGAACCATTGCAATCTAAAGTAATTGCATCAGCACCAATATTCAAAGCTGTCCCATTACATTGAAGATTTTGAGTTAGTGTTAAATTATTATCTATAACAGAGCCACAGACTATTACTTTGCCAGTTAAAGGCAGATAATCACCGCCACTGCTGATATTTCCTGAAGCATTATACGGGATTTTAGTATCTCCAACTCCATCTGCATTATTATCGACTCCACTGTAATCACTCCAATAATTTCCGCCTATGCAGCTTCCTCCTAAAATATTTAAACCAGAAGAACAATCATAAGTTGTATTCCACTTGTTACTAGAACCAGAACTTTTCGCATTAAGAGTGTTATCAGCAAAATAATTATTATAAATTAATAAATTATTTGATGGCTCTAAAATATTATATAAACCATAAGTGCTGTTTGTTACATTATTCCCTCTCACTACAACTGAATCAGAATAACCATAAAAAACAATTCCTCCAAAAATTCCTGTACATTTTCTCAAAATATTATTTTCAATTAAAGTGTAATTTGCATTATCATTAAAAATCCCTCTATCTCCTTGAATATTTTCAATTATATTATTTGTAATATTGTTGTAGTTTGTGTTTCTTATTATAATTCCATCATAAACCTTAGTATTATTTACTATGTTATTATCTATTGTAGTCCCATAAGCCATATAAAGATAAATGGAATTTGCATTATCAAGAGTGTTAAAAGAAATATTATTAGAATAATTTAATGCTCCTCCAACATTTAGATAAATCCCATAATCATTCATATTTCTTATTGTATTATTAAAAATAGTGTTATTCGCCAGCACATTAGAAAAAGAAATTCCAGTGCTAAAATTATTTATTTTACAATTTTTTATTGTGACATTGCCTTTTCCATTGTTAGAAATTCCATACCCTGTTCCATCTCCTGTTATGTTATATCCATTACAATCAAAAGTAATATTGCTTGCATTAATTACAATGCATGTTCCAGATGAAGAAATACTCTGGTTTAAGAGGTAATACTTATTTGAAACATTTAATTCTTCACATTTTGATACTTTTGTAGAAAAATTATAAGCTCTTAGATTATCAAAATAACCAGTTATTTCTTGTTGTCCAACAGTATTAATATAGCCATAAACTAATTTTATATCTTGTAATCCAGTATAGCTCAAAGTGTTTATTTCTTGATTATTCCATGTACCAGTAGAAGTTTTACTCCATACATTATTCCCTCCTATGTAAAATCTAATGTAACAATTATTACAAGTAGAAACTTTTGAATCAAAAATTATTTTTTCTATATTTGTAA
>SUPR01000176.1 GCA_005191425.1 Candidatus Helarchaeota ASGARD archaeon Hel_GB_B | reverse complement strand
AAAAATTTAAATTTGTGATAAAAAAAGATTTCTATTGGAAATGAATTTTTCCTAAAAATTTGTTATATATTTATTTTTTTAATTAATTTTTAAAAAGTATAATTATTTATTAAAGAAAAATTATTAATTGTTAAACCGGATTTATTTACATTTTAATATGCGATTAATTTTTATTTTACTTTCTTTTAATTCTAATGCTATCAAACTTTAATTAATTAAACAATTTAAGGAAAGCTGACTATGGACGACCGAAAAATTCTCAACCCATGGGGCGAAGATCTTATAGAAGATTATAAAAGGTTGATAAAAAAATTTGGTATTTCAGATTTTAAAGAAATCAAACCATATTATCCAAACCCAAATCACTTAATTAGGCGAGATATAGTTTTCGGACATAGAGGATTTAAATTGGTTTTAAATTCGATAATTAAAAAGCAAAAATTTAATGTATTATCTGGAATAAAGCCTTCTGGCCCTTTTCATCTTGGTACATTAACTACAGCTTGGGAAATAGTTGATTTCCAAAAACAAGGTGGAAATACCTTCTATTGTATAGCTGATGTTGAAGCATATGAAGATAATGGAATTCCAATTAAGGATTCTTTTGAAACTGCAGTTGATAATGTTGCAGATATATTAGCATTAGGTCTAGACTACAAAAAAGCTTATATTTATCGTCAATCTAGTGAATACCGGGTTAAGGATTTAGCAATTGAATTTAGTCGTGGTGTAACTTTAAATATGCTTAAAGCCATTTATGGGCTAAGGGAATTTGGACTGTATATATCTGCTATGATACAAGTAGGTGATATATTGCTTCCCCAGCTTGAGGATTTCGGTGGCCCTGCTCCAACTGTAATTCCTGTAGGTGTAGACCAAGATCCTCACATTCGATTAACTCGTGATATTGCAAAGAAATTTAAAAAATATAATTTTGTCCCTCCAGCTGCAACCTATCACAAACTTATGCGTGGGTTAGATGGTTCTGACAAAATGAGTAAAAGAAATCCAATGTCTTATTTTACTTTAAATGAAGACCCTCAATCAATTCGAAAAAAAATAATGAATGCATTTACAGGCGGACGCAACTCTGCAGCAGAACAACGTGAGCTAGGTGGACAACCTCATCGTTGTAATATTTATGATTTATATAAATTCCATTTTATTTTAGACGATAACGAATTGAAAAAAATATATCAAGAATGTATAAATGGCGATATTTTATGTGGTGAATGTAAAAAAATTGCAATTGATAAAATATTAAATTTTATTGAAAAACACAATAAAAAGAAGGAAAAATTTATTGATATTGCCAGAGAAATTCTAAAATAATTTATCAAACTAAGTAAATTTCTCTCTATTTTTATAAAATTCTCATAATTTTTAGTTAAACCTTTTTTTAAGCCATTCTACATATAGATGAATTCCTTTTTCTATGGGAATTTTTGGTGTCCACCCTAATTTTTTAATTTTTTCAATTGATAACAAACTTTTTATTACATCCCCGGTCCAACCTCGAGTACCACCTGTATATTTTAATTTCACATTTTTCAATTGGAGCTCATTAATAATTAAACGTGCGACCTTATTAACAGTTATAGGTATTTCGGTCCCTAAATTATACACGTCATATCCTTTGTTGCATTTTTCTGTGGCAATAATTGTAGCTTCAATACAATCTGAAATATATAAATACGATTTTTCTTGCATTCCGTTACCTAATATTTCCAGTTCCTTTGGATTTCGCTTTAATTTGTTATAAAAATCGAACATTACGCCGTGGGTACTATTAGGGCCATACACATTCGCAAACCTTACACTAATAGTGTTCATACCATAAGATGCAGAATAAGCTGATAAATAGACTTCTACGGCTGCCTTCGATGCTCCATAAGGAGAAATTGGTTTAAAACCATGTTTTTCACTCGTTGGTATTTCATTTATATCTACATCTCCATATAATGTCCCTCCACTTGAGGCAAAAACAATATTTGAAACATCTTTTTTTCTCATTACTTCCAAGATATTAAGGGTGCCCCTTACATTTATATTAAAATTATTGATTGGTCTTTTTACGCTTGACCTAACATCTGGATCTGCTGCATAGTGGAAAATTATGTCTACGTCTTTACATGCAAGTTCTAAATCGTCAATCTTTTGTATATCTCCATTTATTACTTCTATTTTTTTCCTATTGGTCTCTTCTATGTTATCAAGTGTCCCTGACGAAAAATTGTCTAAGATTTTAACACTATTGGATTTATTAACTAACGCATTGACTAGATGTGATCCAATGAACCCTGCCCCTCCCGTAATTAATACATTTTTATTTTTAATAATCATATTTAATCACTGAATTAAACTCCCCCTTGCTTTAATACTTCAAACGGGTCAAAATTTAAGTTTTCTCTGATAGTGTTGACAAGGTCTGCACTTACACACGCTTTATCTATTCGCTCAATTGGCCCAATTAATATAAAATCTGAAAATAATTGAGCTATGCTGTTTACTGCTGACTCTCTGATCATTTTAATGAATTTTTTTTCCATAAATTTTAATCGGCTTTTTGAAAGGCCATAGTTAATGTTTGCAGGACCGCAACCTACTGGATAACCAAACAATGATTTGAACATTAAATTTGCTTCTAAGACGTCTGCTAATGAATTTAATTCCGTTGTTAATACATTATCTATTAGTAATTGTTTTACACCGATTTTTTCTGCAATTGAAAATAGTCCGTCATATTTTTTAGTGCCTTCTGTTAAAATTTTAAAGCGCTTAATGGCTGAACTATCTGCAACGTCATATGAAAAGACGATGGACGTTTTTAAACCGGTTTCCTTCATCAAATCTAATTCTTTAGGTTGATTTTTCCAAATAGAATTGTAAATCACTCGATCCATAATACCTAAATCTTTTGCAACTTTTAATCCTTCCATTCTAGCATTAATAAAGCCATCAATAACTATTGGTCCATCAAAATTCTCAGCAACAAAAGGTAAATATTTTGCCATTGCTTCTGCTGTTTCTCCAACTACATCTAGACAAGTTGGAATATTTAATATTTGGGACACTTCTATCTGTTTATCAATTAAAGCTTTAGCTTTTTCAACATCAAATTCTCCATTATTTTGGTCTGATACAATATTATGTCCTGAGTAAAAAATAGAGCTAATTAATAATGTAGGAGTTGAAAGATCTCCACCTATTTTACATCCGCCAATATTATATGTTGTGTATTTCATTTTCAGCCCAATTTAATCATGTTAATATTTTACAAGAATCATGTTCAACAAGTAATGTATGCTCTTTTTGAGCAATAAATGAACCTTGTTTATCAGCTAATGGATGATATTCATAAAAAATTTTTTTCATTGTTAATTCTCTAATAGCTAACCTAACTTTAAAACCAAATTCTTTTACTAACCATCTTTTTGCAAATGGTAATGTTCTATAATTATTAGCACAGAATGTCATCATTTTTCTAGCAAGTTTATTTCTGAGGGGTATACGTATAGGTTGCACGCGGTAAATATATACATTAGGCATATCATGGACAGTACCTAAACCGGTTGATGCGAACACTTCCATTGCATAGACCTCTCCTTCTTCAATCTTTTCCCCATAAGGTAGTTTAATCTCAGGGATTGTTTTATCTGAATGAAGTACCCATCGTTCAAGTTGATGTCCACTTAAATTGTTAATTGGTAAATATCCATATTGTCTAATTGTATCTTCTGCAATTCCACCTAGAACATTTGTTTCTGCACCTGGCTTTATATTGTCTATAACATTCTGTAATGCTTCTTCAGATGCTTTAACGAGGTTGTCAAGTTCTGAATTAAAACAAACAGTAAATGCTTGATCTGAAATCGCGCCATCAACATGGCATCCAAAATCCACTTTCACAATATCTCCATCTTCTATTTCCGTTTCATCAAAACTAGGAGATGTATAATGGGCTGCAATATTATTAATCGAAATATTACAAGGAAATGAAGGTAAGGCACCTCTTTTAATTATCTCTCCTTCAATTTCTTCTATAAGATCTAAAATTTTTATTCCTACTTGGACTTTTGGCTTAATCAATTCTCTTATTTCCTTGGCAATATTACAAGCTTTAATTGTATCGGCAATAAATTTGGCTTTTTCTTCCTCTTCATCTACTTCTTCATCGTTTTCTTTTTCTTTTTCAATTTCTGACAAGAATCAAATCACCATTTTTTTAATTAAAATTTCAGATAGGCTAATTATCATTTGCTAATTATCATTTCTAAATTTCAATCAATAAAGACTGAGCGGTGTCATTGGAAAGGATTACTCTTTCCTCCTTATTATAAGAAAGCCTTTTTAGAGCGTAGAGCAGATATTTTCATTGAATCCATCA
>SUPR01000175.1 GCA_005191425.1 Candidatus Helarchaeota ASGARD archaeon Hel_GB_B | reverse complement strand
ATAATAATATTTATATTTATAATACATTTTTAAAATCATCTCATATTATGATTAAATAAAAATAATAGTTTGATATAAAAAAATCTTTTCTAATTTAGTCGGAGAAAAAAAATTATATATTTATTTATATATTTTTGTCGGGCAAAGGTTTTTGTAAAATCTCGTGTCCTAATAAATTTCATTTTGCAAATTATTATTGAGGTAATTTTATGGAATCATTAAAAAATTTAAAAAAAATGCAGGGAGCAGCTCTTAGCTGCGTATCTTGTGGACAATGTAGAAATCCAATTTGGCCTTCTAAAAATATAATTGGAGTCTGTCCCGTCTATAATACAGAATATACCCCAAAATTTGAACCATATTTTTCAAGAGGAAAAAATACTATCTTAAAAGGGTTATTATGGGGTGAATTAAATTTATCTCAAGATCTAGCAAATATCTTTTTCCAATGTACAACTTGTGGAGCTTGTGAAGAATTCTGTCATAATTCATATAACCAAAATATCGATTTTCCTACACATAGATGGATGGAAAATGTTAAAGTATATGAATCACTTCGAGCAGACTTGGTAGAAGCTGGGTTCGCTTTAGAAGAGCATAAAGAAATGAATAAAGCTTTACAAAAATTAAAAAATCCATATAATCGAGAGCCTCACGCCAAACTTGAATGGACTAAAGATTTAGATTTTAAAATTAAAGACGCATCCAAAGAACCTGTTGAATATTTATATTATGTAGGGTGTACATCGGCATTAAGTTTAAAAACTCAAAATATTGCAAAAGCAACAGCACAAGTTCTACAAAAATTGGAAATTGATTTCGGAATTCTTGGCGAAAATGAAATATGTTGCGGTAGCGTTGCAAAGCGAACAGGAGATCTAAAAGTATTTAACCAAGTTAAACAAGAAAATATCGAGCAATTTAAAAGATTAGGAATTAAAAAAATCATAACCAGTTGTGCTGGGTGCTATAGGACATTTTTAAAAGATTACCATAAAGATCTATCAGATATTAAAATATATCACAGCTCCGAAATTATTAGCGATTATATAAAAAATAAAAAACTTCCACAAAAAAAATTAAATTTAAAAACAACTTATCACGACCCATGTCATCTTGGAAGACATTGTAATTTTTATGAACCACCTAGAAATGTTTTAAACGCAATTTCAGATTTTAAGGAAATGAAGCGCTCTAGAGAAAATGCGTTGTGCTGCGGCGCTGGTGGAGGTGTTAAAAAAGCATTCCCAGAATTAGCATTAGAAATGGCAAATAACAGAATATACGAAGCAAAAGAAATGGAAATTGATGTTCTAGTTTCTACATGCCCATTCTGCCATAGAAATTTGAATGATTCTATCGACCATCTGGGAATAAATTTAAAAATGATTGACCTGACTGAATTATTTTTGAATATATTAACCGAAAATTCATATAATTAATTTAATTTGAATATACTCACAATATATTGTTAAATAAAAAAATATAGATGAAAATTTAATTATGAAAACCATATTATTTTAATCTTTATAATTGCCAAATAACAACACTTTATATTATTTTTATTCACAATTTCCTCTTTTTAATATAATTTAAAAAACATTCATGAAAGTCAATTAAATTTTAAAATCTAATTTATTTAAAAAATCAAAATAAAAATATCTAACAAATATTGTAATAAGAAATGCCTTTATTGCCCCTTAAACCCTCTTTTTTCCTTATAAATAAGATTATTATCAATTATTTCTAAAATTCTGCCAGTTATTTATTCAATTATTTTATATTTTGCAATATCTTAGAAAATTATTAAATCTTTATTCCAAAATTTTAAAACAGAATAAATTATAAAGATAAAGTACAAATAACAAAATTAATAATAATACAATTAAATAATTCCAATTTTAAAATAACGAATAATTGTATAAGTATTAACAATTCTGAAGAAATTTAATCTAAAAAATTAAAAAAATTACTAAAAATGTTATTTCTTATGTTAAAAAAATTAAAATTATATGTATTATAATTAAACAAAATAATAATAAATTGGCAGAGAACATCTGTTCATAAGGATCATTTATATTTAAAAATAATTTATTTAATTAATGGCTAAATTAAATTAATTTATAGAAAAAGGAAAATTTAAATTTATAATATAAATCTTGGAATTATTATTAATTCTTGTGTATATATATGAATAACAGACAAATTAAAGATATAATCAAAGGAATAATTTACTCAATTTTTGATGAAAAATTAGGCCCAATTCCTAAAGCTTGGGTACCATCGGATCTTTCAAATGAAATTATCCAAAAATATAGTATAAAAACTATATTATCATTATCTAAATTCTCTAATGATAAAACAAAAAGTTTTGGTGTTTTCCCCTTAAATGAATTGAATATGTTGAGTATTTCGAGAAGAATCTCCATTGATGACCCGACAAAAAGAGGTGGATATTCCGAAGCATCTCTTTCCATTATTTTTAATGAAGAAGATGATGTGATTTTTTATAAATATATTAAAAATTTTCAAAAAATAATTTCTAATTCTGCTGATAAAATAAAAGATTTGGAAGAAAAAAAAGAAAATATCGAGAAAATTAAAACCGTAATTAAAAATTTGCAAATAGAACTCATTCAAACATTAAAAGAATTAAGAGATGAAGAAATTTTATTAAGTGGAGCTGAAGAATTTCCAGAAATCTCAAAATTTGAAAATGTCCTGGGTGAATACAAATTTAAAATAATTTTTCTGGGTGATCCAGGGGCGGGTAAAACTTCAATAGTATTAAGATATACAAATCAAGCATTTAGAAGGACATATATACCAACTCTAGGAGTTAATATTACTGAAAAAAAATTTGTCTATAAAGGTAATTTCTTTAGATTTATTATTTGGGATATCGGTGGGCAAAATAAATTTAAAGTAATGCGAAAATATTACTATGACGGTGCCAATGGCGTTTTTTTCGTTTTTGATTTGACCAGAATTGATTCATTTAAAAATATCGAAAAGTGGGTCGCTGATATTAAAAAGTATTTGGGGGATAATATTATCGCATTGATACTTGCAAATAAATGCGACTTGAAAAATGAGAGAAATATTACTAAAAATAATATAAATAAATTAAGTAAATCACTTAAAATTAATTACCTAGAAACATCAGCCCTGACAGGAGAAAATATTAACGTCGCATTCGAAAAATTAGCTGATTTACTACTTAAAAATATCGAGGAATTATATTAATCGAAAAAGTAAATCAACAGACTTTATTTTTTGATATTCTTGTTATAAATGTTTTTTCAAACTTAGAAATATCATTAAGAATAGCCACACCGGTAACTATTAATCTATCATTCTCATATTTGTGAATATCTATTATGATACTTCCTTTTAGTGGCTTGTGTATATGTAATATCTATCAAATTATATTTCAGTAGTCTAACAGCCTTTTTATAGGTAGAAAAATCATCTATAACTATTATTTTAGGATAATCAAACATCCTTGAAATGGCCCCTTTTAGTATCCGTGATATAGTCTTAGAATCTCTATTTTTAACTAAATCCCAGGCCATGACACGTTTATCTTCGTTTAAAGCCACCACGAGATACTAAATACGTCTATTAATTTTAATAAAAGGCTCATCGACTAAAAGAATATCACTAGAAATGGGTGAACCATATGCAAACTTTACTTCAATTGAATCACTGACATCCTTTATTATTTCTTTTATAATAGTGGATGCATATGAATTAGAACAATTAAAAAATTTACTAATATATTTTAAATTGATAGTCCTATTATTAAAGAATTTATTAAGAGTGTGTCCAATCAATGGAATTAGATTTTTGAAAAAAGCACTGGTATATGCATAAAAAGTTTTGTGACAATTTTTACAGGTATATTTTTGAGTATGGCATCGTACAGAAGTATCCTATTCATCTCGTTTAATATTGTGTGAATCACAATTATAAGGAAAGTTTGGATATAAAATGGGGTTTCCAAAGATGCTATAATTCCATTCACTTCATATTCTAAATTATAATGATATTCTGATTCAGACTGCATTTTTAAAATCACCATATATTATGTTTAAATAAGAAAAAGTAGCTATGAATACAAAAATTTTTTCAGATTTTAATGAAAAGAGAACTAAATAAAATCATTTAAATATTTTTGTCGGGCAAAAGTTCTTGTAAAAACTTATAGAATCGGAAAAATAGATCAAAAAATTAAAATAATGTAAAAATTCAATATATACACATGGATGAAAATTATGAATTAGCGGAAGATTTTTTAAAAAAGGTTAAATACAACAAGGCATTAGAGTATTTTACAAAATCCTATAATATTAATAAGAAATTAAATAATATAAAAGAAGTGCGGAATATTTTAAGGAATATCATGGATATTTATTTTATAAAGAGTGATATTGATAATTCTTTAAAATGGTTAAAAGAAGCTACAAATTTTCAGAAAAAGTATATTTTAAAAGGTCGTAAAAAGAAAGTAAAGACTGCAAGTAAAATTAAAGATAATAAATTGAAACAGTCACTCCAAGAGTTAGACAAAGATATCAATGAATTAGCGAAGGATAGTTTCAAAAAGTTAATTGGAGATCAGTATGAGAGATTAGGAGAGTTGTATATCGAGAGGGGTGATTTTGATAAGGCGGATGAATATTTTAATAAAGCTAAAAGTTTAATGAAAGAAAGTTCTATATCTAACAATTCACGTGTTGAATGGTTATGTATAATCAATCAATATTTTATTTATAGTGCTACATCTATGTTTGATGAAGAGGCAGAAAAGATAGATATTAACAAAATAATAACAGATCTTCGAGAAATGTATAGAAAAAGACTTGATAAAAATGATATTGAGGATGCTGCACTTCTTTCGATGTATTTGAGTATCTTATTAGATGCGACAAAGGATGAGGGTGCTATTGAATTTCTAAAAAAAGCTTATGATTTGTATAAACAAATAGATCATAAAAAGAATTTAGGAAGGGTTTGTTTAGCATTTGGT
>SUPR01000174.1 GCA_005191425.1 Candidatus Helarchaeota ASGARD archaeon Hel_GB_B | reverse complement strand
GTAAAAAATTTGAAAAAGATTTAGAAACATTGAAATAGTGAAAATTATATATTCAACAAAAAATAATCAGCTTAATCGTATTTTATAATAAAAATATAATTTTGGTTAAATAAAAAATATCATAAAAAAATTATTAAATAATCATATTTTCTATAAATTTTTTAATTGTTTGAAGAATTAAAAGCTAATTTAATTTTTGCGATCATAGACTCAATAGAAAATGGTTTTAGTTCAAAATCATAAATCCCAATTGAGAAAGCCTCTTCTTTTATGCTATCATCCGCACTAAAAAAAATTATTTTTACATTATGGTCTATCTGTAATATCTCTTTTGAGGCTTCGATTCCATTCTTTTTGGGCATTCGGTGGTCCATCAAAATAATTTCAGGTTTATCTTTAAATAATTTAAACATCAATACTGCTTCGTCCCCATCACTTGCAATTCCGGCAATTTCAAACCCGAACATATTTAAAATTCGTTGATAAAACATTTGGACAGACTGGTCGTCTTCCACAATTAAAATTTTTTTCATTTTTTTTCGACCTTTGGAAGTAAAATAATAAAATTACTTCCTTTTTTATAATCTCCTCGGATTCTATCTTCAACCCAAATTTTCCCGCCATATAATTCAATTATTTTCTTTACCAATGAAAGTCCCAAGCCCATTCCGCTTATAATTTTGTTTTTAAAATCACTCCTCTGGAAGATCTTTTCTTTATTAACATCATTGATACCAATGCCATTATCCATAAATTCTATTTTCAGGAATATCTTGTTATCTCTTTTAATTTCTGAGATTTTTATAATAATTTCAATAGTTGGACTTTTATTATGTTTGATAGCATTAATTAAGATATTTTCAATAACATCTTCAAACAATTCATTAGCAAAAATCAAGAGTTTTTTATAAAATGATTGAATTTTAATGTTAATAATTTTATATTTAAAAGAATTTTTTATAGAAATGATAGTATTTTCTAGAATTTCAAAAAGTTCAAGGTATTTTAAAGAAATTTCTGAATTTTCAAGTTTAGAAAGTTTGCGAATATTAGAAATAAGTCTTGTACCTCTTTTGATTTGGCTTTCAATAATTGTTAAATTTTCTTCTATTTCATCAAAATTGTTTTTATCTTTTAAATTTAATTTACTAAGTTGAGTACTTAAAAGAATACTATGTAAAATATTATTCATATCGTGAATAAAAATATCCTTATAAAATTCAGCACGGTTATAAGCTTCCCGATATTTTTGTTCAGATTTCTGTAATTCTAGTTTAATAAATTTTTGTTCAGTAATATCACGTGCTATTGTAGATGCTCCAATTATATTTCCATTAATATCTTTGATAGGAGAAACGGATAAAGAAATATTAACTATTTTACCGTCTTTTCTAATTCTTTCAGTTTCAAAATGATCAATTCGTATTCCCTGTTTAATTTTATTAAGCACATCATTTATTTCGTTCTTTCGTTGAGGTGGGACCAAAATAGATAAAGATTTTCCGATAATCTCGTCTGCAGAATAGCCAAAAATTTGTTCAGCACTATTATTCCAGCTTAAAGCAATACCTTCTAATGTTTTACTAATAATTGCATCATTTGAATGTTCGACAATAGCTGCTAACCTCCTATTTACTTCTTCTAAATATCTACGTTTTGTATCGTCTCTAAAAATTAAAACTGTACCAATTATTTCTCCATTATCATTCTTTATAGGCGAACCACTATCTGTAATAACGATTTCTTTGCCATCTTTGGAAATTAAAATGGTATGATTTCCCAGTCCTACAATTAGTCCTTTTTCGATAATCCGCGAAACAAAATTTTTTACTGGTTTACGGGTCTGTTCATTAATAATATTGAATACTTTTTGTATTTGTTGGCCTTTAGCTTCTTCTTGAGTCCAGCCTGTTAATATTTCCGCAATTGGATTTAATGATTTAATTATACCTGATTCATCTGTAGTAATCACAGCATCGCCAATACTTTTAAGGGTTATAGCCAGCCAATTTTCAGAATCTTTAATAGCTTTTTCAGCTACTCTCCGCATGGTTATATCTTCAATAGCAACTAAAATCCTACCAAATTGGTTTTCTGGCCCAATTATTTGTCTTGCATTTAAAACTAATGTGCGTTTTCCAATATTTTTAAAATCGTGTTCCAATTCATATGATTCAATTGTAGTATTTTTAGGTAAAATCTCCTCTAGTAGTTTCTTTAATTCAGGAATAGCCCATTGTTGATTTCCTAAGTCATAAATTAAATGTTTTTCTACTTCTTCAGGTGTGACTTGAAATTTATTATAAAAAGCTTGATTTGCTAATACAATATAATGGTTTTTATCCAATATAATAAGCGGTTCTCGCACGGTATTAATTACATTTTCAGTAAATTGTGCATAATCATGAATGGTATTTATTAAATTATCAAACCACATCTTACTTTCTGATAAAATTTTTTCCAAATTAGTCATTTAATATCCACACTTCAAGTTAATAATAAAAAATAATACCCTAAATAAAATAAAATTCATAATTTCTGTTTTCATGAAATCTAAAAAGAGATGAAAAATAAAGAAGAGAAATATTACTAAAATTAATATCAATAATAAAATATTTAAATTTGTCAATATTTTCTTTTATAAAAATAAATTTTCCCAAAATAGACCACAATTCTTTTTCCTTTTATTATTTTAATTAAAATTTTGATTCATATTTTATTAATGACAAATTAAATCTCTTTTTAAATTTAAAACTTAATAATTTTATTAAAATTTAAATTGTTCATTAACCATTTATTATAACTATAAGGAAAAGCCTTTATAAATTTAGTTTATATTCTTTTTTACTATGTAAATAAAAGATTTTGATTGGATATGAATTTTGGTAAAAATTCGTTGTTCGTTTATTTTTTTGCTATAAAATATCTTGTTATCCCAAATTTTTATATCGGTAATGTCAATAATATTTCTAAATAGTTCACACTTTTTTCTAATATTTAACACAATCCCAAGCCATTTAATTACAATACTACTTTCATAAAATGAACATTAATTATATTGAATTTTTATTTAAAAATCATAATAAAATAACAAAAATCTGAGAGATAACAATTCAAATGTTATAATAATTAGTGAAACAACTTTAATAATAATTTTTCAAAAATAAAATCCGCCTATATTTTGTTCTAATCTTTATTTTAATAATATAATTTATAGTTAAATTTAGGGCGGTTCATTTATAGGGAAAAATTGGTTTTCTTTGATCACATTTAAACAGACACTTGTGGAAGTCCTTAAAATATTTTCATTTTTGTTTATTGTTTTAATAAAATTATTTAGGTCTTCAACTTGTTTAAATTTAACTGCAATAATACAATCCCAATTTCCTGTGGTATCATAAATTGCATATACATTTGGGTTTTTAGCAAGTTCTTGTTCTACTTCAAAAATAGACTGCCCTTTTATTTGTAAAAGTATAATTGCAGTAATTTCATAGCCTAATTTATTAGTGTCAATTTCTATTGTGAATTTTTTAATAATACCCTTAGATTTTAAATTATGAATTCGGTTTGAAACGGTACCAATGGCAATATTGATCTTTTTTGAGATAGCTCTATAATTTGTTTTAGCATTTTCAGTTAAAATTTTAAGAATTTTCAAATCTGTGTCCGTAATTTTTTGATTTTTTGGCATAAAAAATATCACTTCAAATTTGAATATTTTTTTATATTTGAGTATTTTTTTATTATTTTTTATAATATAAATTTATTTATTTAAATTTTTAATGAACAAATTTTATTGTGTTAAAAAAGAACATTAATAAGATATAAACTTATTAAACGTTAGTAATTTATATAATGGATTTAGAATGAATAATGATCTAAAGTTTGATATTTATTTAGAAAAAATTTTATATCAATCACCTCATATTTGAAAAAGATTCATTTATCTTATTCAATTTAATTAAAATTAGGTATTACTTTAAAATAATTATCGATATTTGTTAAAGAACCAACGAAAACATATTTTTAAAAAGCTTAGGTAAGTACTCATTTTAAGCCGCATAAAATAGGTAATTTATATAAGTAATTAATAAAAAAACTTTTATTAACAAGATCAAGTCATCCAAGGGTACTCTTAAAATTTTTAATTTTGGAAATACTTTTTAATTTTCAGACAGTTCATTTTTTATTACAAATTATATACAAAATAATAATATTTATTTTCAACTAAGTAAATGTGTTAAAAAGAGTTTAAATATCTGAACATATTTGTAATTTAACTTTAATTAATCTAATAAAAATTCAGAAATTTGAAGTATTTTTTGAATTTTAGACTAATAAAAAGGAAAAATTAAGAATTAGGTCTGAAAATAAAATGATTACAGCAGATATCGCATTTATTTTAATTTGTACAATTCTGGTTTCCATAATAACCCCTGGACTTGCCTTTTTCTATGGTGGACTATTGAGAAGAAAAAATATAATTTCAATGTTTGCAATGTGTTTCATTTCAATAGTATTAGTAGGTATAATTTGGGTATTATTGGGTTATAGTTTAGCTTTTGCACCGGATCTTGGATATGGACTTATTGATAACTTCAATTATTTTGGTTTAATTAGTGTTGATGCCGTAACAAATCCTAGCTATTCAACGAAGATTCCTCCGATGTTATTCATGATATTTCAATTAATGCTTGCGGCAATCACAGTAGCGATAATTTCGAGTCCATTCGTTAAACGGGCAAAATTTATTTCATTTATTATTTTTATAGTGTTATGACTATTATTTGTTTATAGCCCAATAGCGCATTGGGTTTGGGGCGATGATGGTTGGCTAAAACAGCTATATATTCTATATTTTGCAGTTGGCACTGTTGTACATATTAATGCGGGATTCTCAGCATTAGCTGTGGCAATTGTCATAAAACCGTTCTTTTTTATTAAAATGAATATCATCATTAGCACTCATCGGGCATCCCAATATAATTAATCTCGAATATAAGTCCAAATTGATTTTTCTATGTTTTTTATAGTATTCTATGATCTCATAATCAAGTTTATTATCTTTCAAGGGTTTATTCATTTTCCTATGCTAATAATAGGAGAATAAATTTTATATCTATTCAACACGAACAGATACTGGC
>SUPR01000173.1 GCA_005191425.1 Candidatus Helarchaeota ASGARD archaeon Hel_GB_B | reverse complement strand
AATCATAGTTATGTGATTATAGGACATGATTTATTTTTAAAGAGAAAATTCAAAATAAATGAAGATTATCAATTTTCAGATCCTTCCTTATTTATAGAAAATTTTATAATTTTAGATCCAGCAACAGGTATTTTTATATTAAAATCTATAGACGATTTACTAAATGAAATTTGCGAGATAATTATCCCATTACCTAAAGAAGTAAACGCTTTTGGAGAACATGTACATCAAATTTCTCAAGGATTTTTTATGAAGGAATATAACTATATAACATTAAATAATAATATAGAATATATTAGCTATTTTGAAAATTATATTCAAAAGTTTATAAAAGAAGGATTGTTTAGAATAGTAAATTCGGATGGTATTGTTGATAAAATAAAAAATAAAAAAGATAAAAGAATAGATAAAATATTGAATGATTTTAATAATTATAGAATCAATAAAATTTATAATAATCTTTCAAAAATTTTTATTAGGACATTTTTAATCGATGCTAAGAAATATTTTGAAAACTATTTGAAAAAATCTAGTGAATATATTTACAATTATTTAAAAACTATTTTTAGTAATAAAAGATATAATAAAAATAAATTGAAATATATTTGGTTATCAGAATTTATTTCATATCATAGTTATCTTTATAATAAACCTATAATCGGAGAAATTATTTATGATTCTACAAAAAACACTTATTTTATTAATAGAAAGCAAGATATTTTTATGCTTATATTTTTTCCTCCATATGCTTTAATAAGAACTATTGATGAAAAATATTTAAATTATAAAATGATTATTGACTATGCTGCAAGATTAAGAAATTTAATTAATCGTGATCTTCAATTATTCTAATTAAAAATTAATATATTAAACTTAATGGGTTGATTACAAATTATTTAAGAAATTTTCAATAAAATTTATAAAAAAATTTATAAAAATAAAGTCGGCTAAATACCCTTCGATCATAATATAATAATTGCTCTTTTTATGCAAATTTAATTTCGCTTTATTAGAACTGGAACTATATTGTCTAATCCATCTGATTATAGCCACTAAGATAGGGCTTTAGTTTCTAAAAAAAATTTTACTAATGGATTAAATTTTATTAAATAATACCATTTCGTCTTAAATCTTTTATTTTTTCAGTAGAAAATCCTAATAAATCTTGATATATTTCGTTATTATTTTGGCCCAATTGTGGTGCGGTTGAATGGATCTCACCTTGAGATTCTGAGAATTTTAATATAACATTTGGGACTGTTGCGGATTTTAAATCAGGGAAATCGGACAAATCAAATTTTTGATAGAACATATTTCGGGCTTTTAATTGTGGGTGTTCTCTTACTTCATCAACATGGAGTACTGGAGCACATGGAATTCTATTCTTATCTAATATATCAATAATTTCATCTCTATCTAATGTTTTTGTCCAACTTTCAAGTATCTCATCTAATTCATCAATATGGTCCATTCTTTTAATTACATCTTTGAATCTTTTATCTTTTTTGAGTTCAGGTCTCCCAATTACATCACATAATCTTTGGAACTGCTTTTCAGTGATAGTTACAATTCCTACTCTTTTATTATCTTTAGTATTATATTGGTCATAAGTGGGCAAAATCTTTTCGAGAACTTGGGGTTTACCGCGAGCTTGTGGCATATATTCCCTAACTTGAGTTCGCACATTCATAGCATACATTAAGTCTAACATAGATAGATCTATGAATTGTCCTTTACCTGTTTTCTCTCTATAATATAATGCTTGACAAATTCCTAAAGCCATTACATTACCCGCAGAAAAATCTGCTAATGGTATTCGTGGCGGACCTTCCATTCCTAAAGCATCCAGAAGCCCGCTATTTGCTTGAATAGTTAAGTCAAACGCTTGTTTTTTAACATATTCTTCAAGTCCAGTTTGACCAAACCCTGAAATTGAACCATAAATTAACCTTGGATTAATTGGTTTTAAGACTGTCTCATAATCCAAATTCCATTTTTTCATCAAACCAGGTGTATAATTTTCTACTACTACATCTACATGCTTGACTAATTCCTTAAAAATTTCTTGACCTTCAGTTTTTCTAATATTCAATGTTATTGACTTTTTATTTAAGTTAAATATGCTAAAAAAAAAGTACATATGTTTTTGAAGTATCGTAAATATCCTTAAACTCTCTCCAGTAACTGGTGGCTCGACTTTTATAACTTCTGCACCTTGGGTTGATAATAGGTTAGTACACCATGGGCCTGAAATAAATTGGCTCAAATCTAAAATTTTTACTCCTTCTAATGTACCTACCATCTTGATCTACCTAAATTTTTAGTCTTATTATTTTCAAAAATTGATTTATTTGATTCTATGAATTAATAAAATAAATTTTTAAAATTAATAAAATTACAATGTATTTTGAATGAACTGAAATAATTATTTATTCACACTCTTTAAAATTTATAAATTGTGGTATTCTGTTCTACAATTCAATTTTTATTGGTCAATTAAATATTATTGTAAAATGCGATGAAAAGAAAATATAAATAAATAAAAACAGTGCTTTTTAAAATTCGTTAGTGAAAATTCATTGAATATAGAAGTAAATTTTATCTTTTAAAAATGTTAGTTTGTCGATAATTAAAATAAGTTAAAAATACTTTAATTAATAATCAAATAAAAAAATAAAATGAATTTAATTAAAACAACGAATAGGTAATTGTTCCAAATGGCATTAAAAAGGTCAGAAACCAAGTCATAAATAGCCAACTGAAGATTGCTGGAGTCAATGGATTTCGGTCGGAGTATATATACGTCCAATTTGAGAATATTTCCATTACTGGTAATAAGCCTACTAAAATTGCTATCATTAATGTAACAAAGCCTAAACCCATAAACAATAATGGTATAAATACACTAATTTTTATTAAACTGATAATGACTGATGTTATAATCCAATTTGTAAATCTATTTTTAATATTTAATTTATCTTGAAATTGACGGATTAATAATTCACTAATCAAGAAATATGGAGCTATTAACAGTCCAATTGCTATAAATGCCCCAAGGTCTCTTATAGTAAGTACCACATTTAATGCTCCTATCTGGAATGTTAGGACAAGAAAGGAAAACAAATAAAAGAAAATAATTAGTCCCATTGAAGTTGATTTTCTGAAATTCCTTGTTAATCGGTTATAAATTGTCAATAAAAGCGGTGTTTTTTTGTGTTCAAAAAAGCGATGAATTAGAAAATAGATTAAAAACAGACCACATGCCAGGCCTAAAAAAATAGCAATAAATAGACTACTCATTACCTTTAATACTGTTGATTCAAATATATAGGAAAATGGAATTTCTAAAAGAAGTCCAAAAGATGTGCCACTAATATATAATAAAGCATAAAAGACTATTACCTTCATTTTTTCAGTATTTGACCTTGCAGGAGATAATTCAATTTCTGATGATATCTCTTGTATATCGTAAATTAATGGCTTTGATTTAAAAAATGCTTTTCTTGAATAAGCAACTATTGAAAAAATGCTTATCAATACACCTAAAAGCGTAGTCAACATTGCAACGCTCCGGTATTTTTCTGTTATTGTTATTGGATACCTCACACCACCGTAAAACGCATTTTCAAGCCATTCAACCGAGGATTCTATTAAATTCTTGTCACTTATTTCTAAAATATGGTCTGAAGATGGCGATACCACTAGTTCAGTTGCATTTCCATAGGTAAAATTTCCATATAATGTATTTGGCTTGGGATCAGTTATCCCAGTATAATTTTTCATAAAATTTAGACCTGCTTCAATTGTAAATAATTCTTCATGCCCGCCGATTCCAATCATGAAATTTGAAATCAAAGAAACATTAACAGTTCCTTCTCCATGGTCTGGGTTTAAAATTGCACCAATACTTATTGTCGCATTGATTTCATCCGGATACATAGCTCCAGCTTGGATTGCAGTAATCCCCCCCATAGAATGACCTAAAATTGCTATACTTTTTTTATCTACATAATTCAAATTTCGTAAGTATTTAACGCCCGCCATTATATCATCAATCAATGGTGACTCATTTGTATATCTTCTTGAATCCAAATAACCATCACTCATTCCATGCCCTCTATAATCTATCGCAACTACTACAAACCCTCTTTTCACAAACTCAATTGAATATCCTTGCATTGAAACCTTACTACTTGTAAACCCATGTGTAACTACTATTCCAGGAATAGGTGCCGCACTAGAAGGAGCTGGGGAAGGTAAATACAGCCAACCACTTAACTCCGTCCCATCCTTACTCTCTAATGTAATATTATACCTCATGTATGGATAATTAAAATAAGTAAAGTAAATCATCGGAATTAGACCAGTAATTATCAAAATAAAACTACTGATCAAAAAAATAAATTTCTTATTAATTTTCGTCCGACATCACCAAACATTTATAATTAATAAAATTAGTTTTAATTTCCATTAAATCATAAATTATTGTTTTATATTTTGTTTTAAAATTTAAATTTTCTGCTATTTTTCTATTTTAAATTCGACTTTTTTCGATTTTCTTATAAAATGGCTTTTATTTTTAAATCCTATTTTTGTTATTTGAACAAAAAAATAATAGAAATTATGTTTTAAAAGGAAATAATTTACGCAATAAATTAGATTCTCCGAAATTATTTCAATTTTATTCTAAAATTAGAAATTATTATTGTGTAATATTTAATACTATACAAAAAATAGAAAAAATATTGAAAAATAAATTAATATTTACGAAAATAAAGTTTATTTTACCAGTTTTTTTCTATTTCTGTTGCTTATTAAAAGTATAGTTGTTAACACACCTAATAATAATGGCATTGTAAAACCGGGGATTCTTGTCGTTGTGGTAGTAACAACAGGAGTCCCGCAATTATAAAATAGATTTATATTATTGCCACTAGGACCAGTATGTCCTTCCCAAATAACATGAATTCTATTTTGATTATCTACCGCTACTCTAGGATAATTATCACTGAACTGGTTTGTAGTTAACTGTGCCTCTTCATAAAACATTTGTTGAAAGTTTTCACCTGACTTTTGAATTTTACAGAATATGTTTTCATTTTCACCACTGATATATTTCTCATAAACGACAACTACGGCATAATCAGAAGTAATGTCAATATCTGGGTGGTATTCATCAGCAGTTGTAGATGTTATTTTATATGGATGCTCAAAATAACGTGTATAATAAATTTCATAAGAATTTGTAGTAGTCATATCAAAATAATCAAAAACTATATATGGTATATCGTTATTATCAACGGCAATAGAGGGATTTATACAAGCAAAACTCATATCAGCCGGTGTTATACGGATAAGTGAAAGAAAGCCAGGTTTAATACTTCTTGTATAATAT
>SUPR01000172.1 GCA_005191425.1 Candidatus Helarchaeota ASGARD archaeon Hel_GB_B | reverse complement strand
TAGGACTGCACGCGTTTTTATCCCATAAATCCCATTATCTCCAAGGAATAAACCCGAAAAATCTGGTCCAAATCCATATCTACTAAATGGACTTTCAACATATTTAGAACATAAGGAACCAGTATTTATTATATCTCCTTGAGGTAGTACTACTTCTAAACCCATAACATGTTTACAACATGAACCATATTTTGCACCGCCACCGCCACCAACACTATTGTGGCTTAACCCGCCACCAACAACAGCTGACATACCTGACCCTGGCCCTAATGCACCAGTATAATAACCATATTTAAATAATTCAGTATTTAATTCTGCCCATGTAATTCCACATTCTACTATAACACAATGATTTTCAAAATTAATATCTATAATTTTTTTCATTCCGGTCATATCTATTATTAGTCCTCCCTTATGTGCTACAGCTCCTGCAAAAAGCCCAGCGCCCCCTCCCCTCGGTACTACTGGTATCTTCTCCTTATTTGCTAATTGTAATATCTCGGAAACGTCTTCAGTTGATTTAGGACGTACTACATAATCTGGAACTTTTTGATATACAGAATCTCCAGTTTTACTATAACTATACCTTATATATTCATCATCTGTCGCTGAGTCTTCACCAACAATTTTTACTAAATCTTTAAAAAATGACCCCATTTTAAAACATCCTTTACTAAATAATCAAAACTTAATCTAATTCTACCTCTTTTAACTCATATTCTGAATTACAAATTCCATATTTAATTGCATATTTAATATATGGGACATAACTAATGTCTCTATTCTTATAACGAGGTTCCACTTTTTTCAAAATATCAAACCCAAAAATATCTAAAACAGTTGGACATTTACTTGCAAGAAGATATCCTGGTCTTAACTTAACAGGTTTTCCTCCATGTCTTATTTCGTTTGCATATATTAATGGTTCCATAGCATCCATTATAGTTAAATGTGTTGGGCTTTCTTTTTGTTTCATTAAAAACCAATTTGCTTCAGCTATCATCTTCCACCGATTTTTTGCTAAAGGAATATATGCATGCATATGCATTTTTATTCTCTCCCACGTAGTAAAATAACCTACTACTATTTTTAAAGCTCCCGTCATATGTAATTCCCAGTGTGGATGTGACTTAAGATTCGGCAAAGAAATAATGGAGTTAGCTTTAAATGGTATTTCTGACATTTTAATAGTAAATCCTCTAGGTGATTTGAACTTTCTCATGGGTTCATTATATAAATTTAAAAATTCAATCCCATATTTTTTACAAATTTTCTTTATTATATGGTCTTCGACTTTCTTATTTGAAACATCTATTCCTTGACCATCTCCACAAATTATTTCGTGCCCATTTTCCTGTAAATATTTGATAACAGTTTCAAGTGTTTCTGGATGCGTAGTTGTTGGGAATTCTTCATATGAAACCATATTCGGCTTAATAAACACAGTCCCTTTAATTTGATCTTTAAAAATATCCAGCACTTTTAATGTAAATTCTTTTCTTTTTTCCTCTGTTGTGAAATAAATAATTTCCTTCATCGTTATCAAAATCTAACTATGCATTTTCATATTTTTAGAAATTGCAATTAATTATATTAATAAAATCTATTTCTAATTAATAAATATTGTTTTAAAATTAATTTTAATGAATTTTAGATTAGAAATTTGTTAATTCTTTTCTAATATAATTTTAATTTCAAAATATGGATATTTTAATAACATTACAAAAATTTAAATAAATTAAAATATTTTAAAAAATTTAAAATAATATAAATTTATTATAAAAATCAAAATTCTAGAAGGTCATTTTTTGAAAATAAATGATATATTTTTTGAATTAGCTAATGAATTTAGATATAAATTATTAAAGGAAATTTTTAATAAACCATGTAGAAATTCCTATCTTTCTAAAAAATTAAATCTACCAGGTTCTGAAATTACAAGGCATTTAAAAAGATTGGCAAAATACAATCTAATTATTAAGAAAACTGATAATAAATATTATATTACAAAATTTGGGACTCTAATTGTAAATGACTTAAAATATTTTGAATTTTTAACGAAATTTGATAATTTTTTAAATACTCATAACATTGAATTTATTCCGCAGCATATAAAAATGGAAATGGGAAAAATATTAAATGCAAAACTTTTGATTAACACTATGGAAAACATTGAATTATGGTCACAAATTATAAAGGGAGCCAAAAATTATATTTGGGCAATTACCGATCAATTACAATATTCTATAATTCCTATTATTCAGCAAAAAATTACAACTCAAAAATTAGAAATAAAAAGTATTTTAGGGTCTAATTTACTCAAGAAATTAGTTTATACTGATGAATGGGAAATATATATAAAAGGTCCGAAGCCTCAGATTTTTCAAGAATTATATAAATTATTAAAAATTCCTGACAACATAAGAAAAATTAATAAAATTGAACTTTCTTTAATTATTACTGAATCTGAAGGAATAATATTTTTTTCAAATAATAAAGGCATAGATTATTCTGAATGTATATATTCAAAAAATGACTCCGATTTTATTGAATGGACAACGGATTTATTTAAATACTTTTGGGATACAGCAGATAAAATGAGTATTGATGAAATTTTGCCAAAAAATAATGGTAAAAATTAAATAGGAAACTTTCCATATTTTCTCCCGGCATTTAAAAATGCCATAATATTTTCTTCAGGTGTCCCCGGTGCCAAATCACATCCTGGACATAAAACAAATTTTCCATGATTTCCGACTTCGTTTATAATGTCTTTGGTTATTAATTCAATAGTTTCTGGAGTTTCTCGGAGTAGAGTAATAGGTGAAATATTACCTGCAACAATTATGAATTTATTACCAATAGTTTCTAAAGTCTTAGTCAAATCAACTTCATCGACTGATATGATAAATGTATTTGGGATTTTAATCCATTGCTTAATAATTGGTTGTGTATGTCCACAAATGTGAATTAGTGTTCCTGGGGTATTCAACTTGCGATTTATTTTCTTTAAATAAGGAAATGCAAATTCTTTAAAAAAATCTGGAGAGATACAAGTCGAAGAAGCTGTTGGTTCAGCAATTCCAATAGCATCAGCTCCCGCCTCAAGCTGTGCATTTCCAAATTCTATTAATGCTGTAGTAACTTTATCTAATAATTTATGGATAAGATCTGGATTTGTTACAAGCCCCCTCATAAAATTCTCAACTCCTAGGATATTTGAGCTTGCAGTAATTGGGCCTTCAATGTAACCTCCGTAAATTAAGGAACTTTTTGCTTTATATTTTTCTTTATATAATTTTGCTGCCTCAATTATTACCGGCATTCTACCATCTTTATGGGGGTCTGGAATTTCCAATTGGTCAATATCATCTAAAGATTCAATAGCTGGTTTATTTGGCATTGGAAGGACATCATGATCATAATAAAGTTTGGCACCAAAAGATTCAGACATAATATTTAAATCTACAAGACAAGTTAAAAGGTCCACTTTAAATTTATATTGGAGGTTCATTTGAGATTTAATTAAATGCCGAGCATTTCTAACTATTTCATAAGCAGGAACGCCAGTCATTTTGTAATATTCGTTAACATTATATCCACCAGCTAAAAAAATAGCTGGCATAGTTGCACCGGGTTTTGCAAATACTCCTTCAATAAGTTCTTGAGAAAACCCAAATTGAGTGAGGAAATCTTCAATCAAACTCATATTTATTTCCTTAATTTACTTCATTTTTAATAATAATGCTATCAAGAGTTGAAACTGTTTCATTAGCATCTTTACAACAGTAATCTGCTCCTATTTCGTTCATAAACTCTTGATCAGTTGGAGCACCTCCAATTATTACCTTTATTTTATTCCGGAGTCCATTTTCTTTAAGATGCTCGATAGTAATTTTCATTTGTTCTAAAGTCGGAGTCATTAAGGTGGACATTGCAACAATATCTGCATTATATTTCTCAATAGCTTCAACGAATTTCTCGGGCGGGACATTTCTTCCAAGGTCAATTACTTTATAACCAGATGCATTTAAAAATTGTGCCACAATATTTTTACCGATTTCATGAATATCTCCTTTAACTACCCCAATAATTACTTTTGCCTTGTAATCTGTATCTTTATCCTTAAAATGCGGTTTAATTATATTGAAAGCTGTGTTAAGTGCATCAGCAGAAACAATGACTTCTGGGATAAAATATTCATGCTCTTCATATTTCTTACCAACGACTCGCATTCCAGCTGATAGACCATTTAAAATAGCGTTTTTGAGATCCATCTTTCTATCGATAATTTCATTAGCTATTCTGGCTGCACTATCTACATCGCCATCAATCACCGCATTTTTTAAATTTTCAATTAAACCCATTTTCTTGCCGACCAAATTGAATCATTTAATTTTTTTATTAATTATATCCTATATTATTATAAAATTATGCATTAAATTGTCCATATTATCATTAATTATTTAAATTGGCTGAGATTTTATGATATATTTCTTATATACCAGTATTTGTCAAGTTAACCCTAAAATTTCGAATTTTACTTATCAAATTTAAAATTATATGATTACTTTTAGATAAATTAATTTATAAAAAATTAAAAAATAGTATTAAATACAATAATTGTAGTTCAATTTTGATAAATAATATTAAATTTATTTTGAAAATATTAAAGGTCATTAATAAAAGTTTCAATTAAGCTGTTTACTAAATTAGGTTTTTCAAATTGGACCATATGTCCTGATTTTGGCCCTATAATCTCAAGTTTTGCATTTTTTATATTTTTTAAAAGAAATTCTGATTCGTTGTTTCCAATTTGGACGTCTTTATCTCCTGTCATAATTAATGTAGGAGCTGATATATTTGACAATTTATTTGATACATCAAATTCTCTCGTAAAATATCTTAATGATTTAAGAGCTACTTCACTTGGACACTTTTTCGCTTCCTCTATATTTTTAATTAAAATGGCCTTATTTGACCTTATGAATTTACCATAAAAGCCTGATTTTGCTATTTCTTTAATCACTTCTGGGTCATCTAATTTAATCTCTCCCGATTCTATTGATTTTAATAAAGTTTCTAATGAAGTTAATTTTCTTGAAGTAGTACTCATTAATATAATACCTTTTAAATTCTTAGAGAATTCTGGATGTGTTGCATAATATACTGTTATCATTCCTCCCATACTATGACCTATTAACACTATTTTTTGGTCTCCTATTAATTTTTTTATTGCTTCATATATCTTCTCTGTATATTCTGGAATAGTATAATTTCCTTCTGTTTTATCTGATTTTCCATGTCCCTTCAAATCAATCAGAATTACTTTGTTCATGTCCAAAAAATAGTCTCGCTGCTTTTCCCAAACCCATGAATTCGCAGTCCACCCATGAATGAACACGAGAGGCGGATCCCCAGCTCCAATTTCCTCATAATA
>SUPR01000018.1 GCA_005191425.1 Candidatus Helarchaeota ASGARD archaeon Hel_GB_B | reverse complement strand
ATTTATATTGAAAAATATTTAAAGCTAAGTCCAGAGTTAAATATACCTAATTTGTCCAATTGTAATTTTATAAAGATTATAAAAAAACAGACATTTTTAATGAGGTGTCTTTATGTCGATTATTTATAATGAAATCGATGAGAATATAATTAAAAAATTAAAAGAAATCGTCGGTGAAGAATATGTCAATGATATTCCGGCAATGATGCATGCATACATGGCTCGCGGTATAATGGGTATTAGGGCAGCACCTCCAAATGTTGTAGTACGACCTATTACTCCTGAAGAAATTCAAAAAATTCTCATACTTGCAAATGAACATAAAATCCCTGTTACTCCTATGGCTGGTGGACTTTCCGGCGGATTTGCTCTCCCACTCCTAAAAAATGGGGGAATACTTCTAGACTGCAGCAGAATGAACAGAATTATTGAAGTCGATACTAATGACCGTTATGTTATAGTTGAACCTGGCGTCCGAGCAGGAGAAATTTGGGCATATTTCCATAAACACTATCCAGAATGGGCCCCCCCTATCGCAGACGGCGCACCTCCAGCTGCAACCATTATGGGCGATGCTATTGAAAGAGGCTTCTCACTAGTCACAGGCAGATACGGCCCCCAAGCTGATATGGTACTAGGAATGGAAGTTGTCCTCCCTACTGGCGAAATCTTCAGAACTGGCTCATGGGGACTCCCAGGCGCTAAACCATTTTATAAATATGGACTTGGCCCCGATTTACACAGCCTTTTTTTTGGAAGTCAAGGAGCAATGGGCGTTATAACTAAAGCAGCTTTAAAGATCGTCCCACACCCTAAATTTAAAACCGTTAAAGCTTATGGTTTTGAAAACTGGGAAGATTCTCAAAACGCTACTTTAATGGCTTCTAAATACGAAATGGGCATTGCCGATCATTTCGTAATGGTACAAGGTGGAAATTGGTGGCTCGTTCCCACTCGATGGCGAAAAGAAAAAATACCTAAAAAATATGATTATTGGAAAAATCTCGGAATCCCTAAATATTTTATGAATTTTGAAATTTGGGCTCACTCTCAAGAAGAACTTGACTTTGTCTGTAATAAACTTGACAAAATTATTTTAGAGGATTTTAAACCGTCCGCTAAAGGTAAAGTTTATGAATGGAAATTACATCCACTTCAAATTCAAAGCCGATTATTAAAGCCCAATAAAATAGCCATTTCCTATGGCCAATGGGAACAAGGGTTTTTATTTGTAACTTGGTACACTCCGTGGGTTGATGCTGCTGAATGTATGACCATATATTGCGACCTAATGGAAAAATATGACTTTCCTCCAGTAATGTGGTATGCATCAATTGACCACTGCCGCGAAGCTATCATTATGCCAATTTTTTGCTTCGATAGCCGCAAAACGGAAGACTTCGAACGACTCGAAGCGTGCGAAACCGAGGTCACTAAGGTCTTCCTCGATAAAGGCTGGGTAAATTATAGACCAAATCCCTCTATCCACGCTCCTTTAACGTTTGAAAAAGCCGATATGTCATATAGAATGCTGAAAAAAGTGAAAGAGCTTATTGACCCCAATATGATTATGCATCCCGGTAGACTTGCATTTCCATGGGGTCCTAAAGAAACTCCAAAATATTTGGTAGGTTTTAGAAAAAAATAGGTGATTTTGAAAATGGAAGAGTTATTAAAATTTAAGGACGACTTGTATAAGTGCATACATTGCAGGGCATGTAGGTTTGCCTACTCTGGAGAGCCCAACAGAGAAGGATTGGGCGAGCATAATGGCGTCTTATATGAAGGAATGATGGATGGCTGTCCAGCAGGTATAGAATATGGCTGGGAAGGATATTGGAATGCAGGGCGCATGTGGATAGCAAGAGCTGTCCTTGAGGGTGATTTGGACATTCATGACAAAAAAACTCGTCAAGAAATTTACGATATTCTTTATCGATGTCCTACATGTGGACTTTGTTCAATGCAATGTGAAAATAACTTACCAACAGTTCCTATTAATGAAGCTCTACGTGCAGCTCTTGTTGAGGCTGGTGTAGAACTACTCCCAAAACATAAGGGCTTACGTGATCTTATTGATACAAAAAATAATCCTTATAATGAGGAGCATAAAAACCGTACTGCATGGGTGACTGACAAAAGCAAAATTGATAATCCCAATGCAAAGATCGCCTATTTTGTTGGATGTACAGCTGCTTATCGAATGAACGACATGGCGCGAGCTACGGAAGACATTTTAAATAAATTACAGAAAAAGGGCTACATACCAGATTTTACGATATTATCAGATGAAGTGTGTTGTGGTAGTGTTATTTTCAGGACTGGTCAATTAGATGTAGCAAAGAAGGTCATGAGAATAAATGTTGAGAAATTCAACAAATATGAAACAGTAGTTTTTAGTTGCGCTGGCTGTTATAGGACTATGAAAATTGATTATGAACGGTTCAGTGAAGTAGAACTTAAATATAACCCAAAGCATGTGATTGAATTAATAGCTGAATTAATGTTGATCAAATGTCCAGCTTGTGGGAAATGGAATGACCCTGATGCTGAATATTGTGGAAATGATTTTTGTCCAAAATATTCTAAAAGGGGTGGGGTACCTTTTCCAGCCGAGTTTCATGAGAATAAATTGAAGATTGAGAAAAAGTGGACCAAAGGTGCAGTTACATGGCATGACCCATGTCATACAGTCCGTCATTTTTGTCATTATCTAAAAGATAAAGCAATAGATGAAGTTACAGGTGAAGGCGATTCAAACATGTGGCGTACATATGTTCCATCAAAATTCGAACGAGAAAGATGGATTGAAATGCCAAGAGCCATAATCAGAAATATTCCTGGAATGGAATTAAAAGAAATGTATCGAATAGGTGAAAATTCTCTTTGTTGTTGTGCAGGCGGTGGTGTAAAGGCGGGATATCCTGATTTTGCTCTCGAGGGTGCAAAAAGGCGGATAGAAGAAGCGGAAGCAACTGGTGCAGATATACTTATGACTGCGTGTCCATTCTGCGAGTTGAACATGGGGCAGGCAGCAGAAGAATTTAAAATGAAATTTGAAGGTAAAGTTTTGGATTTACTTGAAATTTTGAATGAATTAATCGATTAAAAGTTTCTAAAAAATAATTCATTTCAAATTTCAAACTATTTTTTATTTAAAATTTTAATATAACAAAATTTTTTAAAAGAATATTGAGAATGGAAATCATATTTATTGGACTGTTAATTATAGGATAATTTTTTTATTCAATATTAATGCTAATTTTAAAATATCTATCAATAATCGATAATCGGATAGGATTATTTAAGGTAGATATAAATTTTTCTTAAAAGTTGTGGTGATATCGGACTTAGAGTTTCAAACTCTTTTTCTGACAGTAAAAAGGATTATAAATTCTTGTTATATTTGAACATAAAAATATAAAAATATAAAAAATATACTAGTAAATTTCTTATATTTATATAATTTAAATAAACCAAATGTCAGTTGTAAAGATAAAAAACAAAAAATTATTAGAAAAAATTCAAGCAATGTTAACACTTAAGTTAGGAAAAAGATTTTCTCAACAAGAAATTCTGGATAAGAGTATTGAATATTTATCTAAGAATATAGATAAATTCATTGAAGATAATTTCAAGTTTATCGAGATATCACCTGAAAGGATTGAGAAGATAATAAATTCAGCTGTTGATATTAAATATAATACTATTAAAGATGAAGATACAGATATTTATGGTTTTTAGGATAATAGGGTAATTAAATGGCTATTTTTTTAGATACTGGGTTTTTCTTTGCACTTAAATTTAAGAAGGATCCAAATTATAATAATGCGATTAAAATATTAGAGAGGATTGCTAAGAAAGAATTTGGGACTCAATTTAGTTCTACATTTATCATAGACGAATTAATGACCTTATTTGGAGAAGAACAAAAAACAGTAAAATAATAAATGAAACGTGGGATTTTTTTAGACCCAAAACAAAAGTTTGTCATATACTTGACATTACTTTGGATGATATATATCAAATTTATAATTTATTTAATCAACAAATTAATAGGCCAAAATTTTTAAGTTTTACAGATTGTTCTACTCTATATTTAATGGATAAATACAATATTATATATTTAGCCAGTTTTGATAGTAATTTTAATGGATTAGTAAATAGAATTCATTAATATTTATGTAAAAATAGACCTAAACCTAAATGACTCAGATAATGATAATGATGGATGAGAGATTAACTATAGTCTCGGTTCAAATAATTTTTATAAACGTAGATAAGATGATAAGTTTCAATTTATAAAAGTAAGAAATATTCGATAAAGATTATTAAAAAAGAAGAAAATTCTGGGTTTTAAAAAGGTATTTAAATAAATTTTGAGAGAAAAAATTGTAATATTAGTTATGGAAATAATCTCTATTTGATTAAATATTTTACAATTCGTGAGATCCCCAAAATTTTTCCGAAATTAAAGATATAAAAAAAAATTTCAGCCCAAAAATTTGAAGTAAAAAATTTCTTAATTTTAGTTGATATTCAAGAGTTTTTGACGAGCCTAAAATAATCTAGCTATTAATCAAAATTTATAATTAAAAAAACGAATCCAAATTTAATAATAAAGTTCTATCAATTAGAGAATGATATAAGAATTGATAATATCTTTTAAAATCATATTATACAAAGTGGAATTTATCCTTCAACTGATGAGAAAACAATAATATCCGCAAAGAAAGTAATTAGTGAACCAGAAATTATTAGTATAGAGCCAAAGATTACGATTATTATTTGACCCCAAACTATTGAGCTAAAAAGACATATAGTCCCAAGTATAGCAATTATAAGAAAAACAATAAGATCAAAAACATTTCCAATAAAATTCTCATCAAAATAAGCCTTAAACCCTAATATACCCCAAATTGTAAAAATAATTGATAAAACCATTATAAAAATTCCATAAATTGGATAGTTATCTATACCATATTCAAGTATCCAACCACCAATAAAGGTCAATATATTAAATAGTCTTCCAATACAAAATAGTATTAAAATTTTATTTTTCATATATTGTATTCTCGTTATTTTTTTTTGAACAAATCCCATGAAGACATATTTTATAATTTCTATTAATATAAAATTAAAAAATTAGCAACGAAGTGGGCTTAAAAGACTAAGTATAGAATGAAAATATAAGATTTTTTTAAAGGAATTTGGAATATATAAAAATAAAATAATAACAAATTTATTTTAAGATATAAGATTTAGAATTTAATAAATTATATTTACTTAATAATTTTTTTGAATGTATAATTTATCTATATTTGATATTTTGAATATTGAAATAATGTGCATTTATCAATAAACAAAATATTGTACTCAATCAATAACAAAAAGTAAGTGGGGTTAAAAAATAGAGTAAAAAAATATAAACTTTAAAATTAATTAATGTTTCAAGTTTTTTCTTTGTTTTAGTTTTATTTTCGAAAAGTTTCGTATTTCATTCAAATTTGATCAGAAATTCGGGTTTATTTTTAAGATTTAACAAAAATAAGAGCATTAATGATTACAGATATTTTCGCCACCTTCAAGAGTACCTGCAGCAATTTTATCAATGGTTTCTTGAATAGTACCAGTCACACCCATTATAGGGGTAATTCCTTGGTTTATAAACAATTCTTGAGCTTTAGGACCCATTCCACCACAAATAACCCAGCTGACACCAAATTTTGCGAGCCAAACTGGTAAAAGTCCGGGTTGATGTTCAGGTGAATCGACGACTTCTTGTTTAACAACCTTATTTCCATCAAATTCAACGATAGTATAGGCTTGACACCTGCCAAAATGTTGAGCGACCATATTTCCATCTGTTGCAATACCTACTTTCATAGTTAGATCACATCATACCTTTTATATTTTAAAATATAAAATGTTCATATTTAACTTTTTGCATATAACACATAATTTAAAAATAATAATCAATAGTAGTGTATTAATTTTTTTATTAAAAGTTTGCGGTTAATAGGAACTGAAGTGCTTTAAATTAGGAAATGAGATGATTTTTTAGAAATTAGACAAAATAAAAAAATAATTTAAATTAAAAATTATTCATCTGGAATAACACCAGTCCAGCCTGGTCTTTTATTTGGGGGTAGGTGACTCCATGGGCCATTTCCTGGGTATCTTTGGTTATTTCGTCTCCAGCCGCCTCTGCCGCCGCCTCTGCCGCGACCTCTGCCGCCGCCTCTTACATTATTGAACCCTTGTTGATTATAGAAATTCTGGGAATTTGTAGTAGGTACAGTGTTTCTAAACCTACCACCGCGACCAAATCTAAGATACCCATTTGGGACTCCACATCCACCTTTACCATCTGGACCAGTACCATCGCCACCGGGCATTTTTAATATCACATCCTTATTTAATTAACTTTTAATTTATATCTATGAGTATTAATTAACGATGCTATATAAATTTTGTGACATAACACAATTTTACAAAACTTTTTAAATCAGCTTTTTTTTAATTATCTCATTGTTTTGTAATAGAATTAATAGTATAGGTTAAACAGATATTACAGTTAGTCTATGTATTGAAATTTTCGAGAAATATTTAGGATTAAATATAGATTATAAAAAATATTCAGATTAATTTTTGGATAATTTGCGTTTTTTGTATTTTAATCCTTTTAAATAAAGTCCACGCATCATTTGAATTGCTTCTTCAATAGTAGAAGCAACTGGGATTGTTCTATTTAACTCAAGTCCATTTATGATTATTCCATAAATTTTTAGCCACGGGCAGTATGCAACGACTGGTTTATTATTTTGAATGGTACGTAAGATATTTCCGAGTCTACGGCCAATTTGCATAGATATTGTAGGGACATATGGGACTAATAGAATAACTATTCCCTCTACATTGTCGAAATTTAGTAATAGTTCCAGGCAATTTTCAATATCAGTATCATTTACTGAACCTGTCAAATCAATTGGATTTTCAAAAGACCCGATGGATGCAATGACTGGGTTCACTTTATTTTTCATTTCTTTTTTTTGTTCATCTGTAAATTCTACAAGGTTTAACCTATAATATGCAGCTAGATCTGCAGCTAAAACGCCATGACCTCCTGAAATTGATAAAATTACTATTTTATTTTCTTTAAGAGGACTTAGACCAAATGAAATAGCTTTTGTATAACTAACCAGTTCACTTTCTGAAATGGCTTCAATAATTCCTGCTTGGCGAAAAGAAGATGAAATTAGATTTATATTGGAGGCAAGAGAAGCAGTATGAGACATTGCGGCTTTTGCGCCCATTTTTGATTTACCACCTTTGATAATGATGATATCTTTATCAGATTGTTGTGCAAATTCTATTATTTCTTTCCCTGTATTTTTTTTAAATCCTTCATTATAAATTACAATTGTATCAATTCCTGGTTCTCGGTCATAATATTTCAAAAGTATGCTTTCATTTATTAATGCTTTATTTCCAATGTTTGCTGCAGAAAATATTCCAATTTCTCGTTCATGAAATTTACTGAAAATTTGATCAATGAGAAATCCACCAGATTGTGAAATGACCGCTACATTTCCAGAAGGTGGGGTTGCAAGTCTCTCGCTCGGTAATATAAAGGTATCACAATATTTTGAATGGATACCAAGGCAATTTGGCCCCATAAAGGGGAGGTCATCATATTTTTTTGATATTTCAATAAGTCTATTTTCCAATTTTACTCCATCAGACCCTAATTCTGAAAATCCACCTGAGCCAATAATTGCACTTTTGACCCCGAATTCACCGCATTTTTTCAGTTCATCGGGTACTAATTTTGCAGAAATCATTAGTACTGCAAGGTCAAGGTCAACTGGTATTTCTCCCAAATTTTTATAAACGATATTTCCTTCTAAAGTGCCTCCTTTGGGATTAACAGGATAAATATTAACGGGATATTCAAATAAATTTTTATTATAGATTATATTTCCAGGAAATAATGGATTTATCAGTGAAACCCCAACAATAGCCATATTTTTTGGTTTAAATATATAATCAAGTTTCTTAATTTCCAAATTATTCACTTTTTAGATTTTATTTTATTTATTTTTATATTAAGTCATTAATTTATTAGTTTGAATAATTTTGAATTATTTTTTCAATAGGTTTAATTTAATTGATTTTAAAAAAAAGTATTTATTTAAAATTGTGGTAAATTATATTCTTTTATTCTGACAATCAATTTCTTTATAAATATTAAAGAGATTGAATAAAATTACTCGAAATATTATTATCAAATAGTTTAAGACATAAAATTTTGTTTTTTAGTATAAATTGCTACTTTATTCTTTAAAGTAAAAATAAGCGGATATAACAAGAACGATTAAACTGGAAATTGCAATTAAGGGAAAATAAAAGATATTCAGGAAATCCCAAGTTAAATATTTTTTTAATATATAGAAAATAGTTATTGTAATTTGGGATGTTAAAATAAAGGTAATTGTAACTTTATTTATTTTTTGTGAAATCTGTTTAAATTCAAGAAGTGCTAATGGTAAAACTATTGGAAATGAGAGAAAAATTAGTCGATATATATTACTTGCGAGAATTATTTGACCTATAAAAATTGGTATTATCCAGTAAGAGCGTTGTAAAAATTTAATATTATTATCAAAATTGAAAAAAGCCATAATCCAGAAAAGTCCGAATGTTAAAAAAATATTATATAAGGTAGATAAGAGATTTTCTAAATGATAAAATAACCATATTGCCTCATAGCTTCCAGTATGGGGTATAAATAACCTTAGAACTATAAATATTCCAAGACTGGGAGTTGCGATTAACAAAGTTTTGAAAATTTTTTTAAATAAATTCCCAGATTCTAAAACAAAATAAATTGGAATTATCAAGAGTATTGTTTCTTTATTAAGAACTCCGATTGCTAAAATGACTATGATTAAAATATCACGATATATTCTTTTATCTGGATTATAAAATACGAGTAAATAACACCCTATTAGAAAAATCAGTTGATTTAATTGGTCTACCATTATAAAATTATGGATTAAATAGATACTAGTTACATTCCCAGCAGTAAAAATAATTTCACCATTAAATGAATAAAATTTATTGAAATTTAGTCGTTTTAGAAATTTATAAAAAATTATTGAAGTCAAAATAAAAAAGATAAAATTAATATAAAGAAAAGATGAACCAGAATCAAAAGGTAAAATAAAAACAATTAAAGGAGTTAATATCCTATAACAGTAAGGAGCACTTATACTTGGATTAAAAGGTGTTTCAGACATCATTTTATAATAAAAAGCGTCTTTAACCGGGATTAAGGGAGAATAAAAATAAAATATTATACTCCAAATTGTATATACTCCAATTGGAAGTAAAACAACTGAAATTATCTCCAAATTGATATTAATTTTCATTGTATTTCTAAATTTATATCTTAGTGTTGATTAATATTTTTTATTTTTTGATTCATATAAATCTATTGTAATTTTATTTTCTGCAATTTAAAACCTAAAATTTTAATATATTTATTAAATTTTTAATTTTGAGTTTTTAAAAAAAAAAATGATTTGGTGAATTAAAGTGGCACAAGAAAAGGATAGCAAAAATATAAATGAGGATAAGCAAGAAGAAAAAACTGAAAAAAAAGAAGAAACAGTTGAAAAAGAAAGTGAAAAGAAGGAAGAAACCTCTGAAGAAAAGCCTAAGAAAAGAAAGAAATTTGTATTTGAATGTACTGAATGTGGTGCATGCTGTAAAAGGTCATTTCCAATTTACTATGAAGATTTGAAGAGGTGGAATCTAGACCAGACCTTCCCTAGAGTTTTTCCACACCTACAAATTGAATTAATACCTCCGGCAGGATTTCAAATCAGCTTTAAAAAGGTGAAAAATGATGCCGGTGAAGAAGTATGCCCCTTTTATACACCAAATAGTAATAATCGTTGTGGATTATTTTTTTCAAAACCTATCAGTTGTATTGCATTTCCTTTAGGTTATGACAAATCTACAAATAGATATTATATTATCGATAAATCCTGCGAAGGTCTGGGAAAAGGGACAATGACCCGTGAATATTTACGACAGATGCGAGAAAATAGTCAATTAGACTATGAGTGTAGAATTAGAACAAGTAATACGTTACCAATATTACAAATTCTTTTCATGCAGTTTTTTAATCAGCAATCGCAAGAAGTAATGGAATCATTAAGCCCCGAAGACAGAGAACAATTAGAAAAAATTCTGGCTAAATCTAAAGGCGGGGATAAAGATGTAGCACAAAATGAAACAAAGGAGGATAAATAAATTAATAAATAATCAGAATAAAATAAATTATTACCTATTTTTAATTTTCTAAAAAATTTTTCATTCTTTTTTATGTTATGTCTTCAAATCAAAGAAGAGATCAAGTCCATATTTGTCATAGAGTTCATCTATTAAGTATACTAAGGGGTTCTGATGTGAATGATACTTTTTCCAGACCAATTTATTTCCAAATAGTGCAAAATGTAATATTCCTTCATTATCGAAGCACGGGTCTTTAGGAGGAGGACTTACTTTAATTGTAGGGGGATTTTCTGGATATCCAAATGCATATAATATTTGAGTAACTCGATTAATTCCGTCCCGCCATTTTGAAGTAGAATAAATACCTTTACTAAGATTATTTTCATCAATTAATTTCCATTCTTTATGTTGATTCATATTTATTAATTCGTTTATGTGTTGAGTAAAAACTTCGATATTTCCACCAATTGGTTCGGGGTTCCAATAGAATTTTCTATTTCCAATATCAATATCTTCTAAGGTAGATTTTAAGGATACAGGCTTTTTTCTACCTTTAATTATTTGATAAACTTTTACAGAAACCAATGAAATATTAGGTTTTGCTCTGATATTGCCATAAGACCCACCTAATAAGTCTATAACTTGGTCATTATACTTCCATAATAGTCTAAGTGCTATACTTCGAATTGAGTCTGATTTCTCAGATTGGACATAGTCGGTAGTTCCCAATAAAGGACAAACCCAAATTAGTTCCATTTTAAAACATCCAAATTCATTTAGTAGAATAAAAAAATATTTATTAAAAAGCTTTTGAGTATGATATTAACAATTTTAAATATATTGCTTCCAATATTCAACGCTTTTAGTAATATCATCTAAAACTTTCTCTTCATCAGCTTCAAATGGATGGATTATTTCAAGAAATAAGGACACTTCTTTTGTCCCAGATTCTTCAATTGCGTCCAGTACTTTTGTTGGTTCAATTATACCTTTTTTATTATATTCATCAATAAAAGGCCAATGTCTATCAGCTATTCCATCAGTTTGTTGTATATGAATTTCTGGAGAATATTCTGCTAGTTCTCTTAGCCAATTATAAGGGTCTCTACTATATTCATCATGGCATGCTACTGCGCAAGAATGCCCTAAATCAATACAATATTTTATTGGTACTCCAATATTATCCCTATTTACCATTTCATAAAATTTTTTAGCGCCTTCAATTTCAAATGGTTGTTCTCTAGCAAGAGGCATTGGTTCGACTAAAAAATACTCCAATTCATTCAATTTTGATTGAGCTGCTAAATATCTCAAAGAATCAATAACAGCGTTTGTTAAATATTCTCTTCTTGTTTTATCTTTATAATCTTTAACAGTAAAAGCAGCAATATGGCCTCCAACCCCCCTACATCCTAGGCTACTAGCAATTTCGATTGCAAGTTGATACCAATATAAAAAGCTCATCCGCATACCAAAATCTGGGTGTGCCAATAAATTATAACTATAAGCAGCAAGCCCTGTAAATGCAGAGTGGATATAAATATCATATTGAGTTGTATATCCAATTATCTCATTTATCATCATCGATTTTGCTACTTCTTCTGTAAATGGTTCAAGTAGATCTAGACTAAGTTGACAATCTGAAACACCTAAATTTATTAATATTTTTGTCCATTCAGAAGGTTCTACCCATCGTTTAACAGCAAAACAAGTATTTAACCCTAAAATTACCTTCAATATTTTCACCGAATTGAGAAAAATTCTATTTTTAATTTGTTTTTTACCGATTATTTAATTCTTTATACTTATATTAATTAAAGTTTATTCTTTATTAATTCAATATCGAGAATTTAATTAATGTTAACTATAAATTTTATCATTTAAAATATCATAGCTAATATAATTAGGAATTATGATTTTTTAAAAAATAATTTAGGTCTAATAAAAAATATATGGTTAAAGATTACTTTAGATTTGAATATATTTTTTATTTTTCAATTTAAAGTTCAATTTAAAAGACATTATATTTTAATTCAGTATAAAAAAAGGTATATATTTATTCATCACTTATTTTAATGGATTTAAATTCATTAATTCTTTTTGCTCTTATTTCTAGAATACCATTTTTAAACTTTGCTTGAATTTTATCTGGGTCTATTTTCCAAGGGAGGTTAATAGTTTTACGAAATTGACAAAATTCTATTGTTTTTTGGAACCCGCCCCATTTTTCATAACAAATTTTGTTTTCAAGTTCGGCTTTTAGTTCAATTGTATTTTTTGAAACATTTAAATCAATATCGTTTTTATTTTTTACTTTTGGTAAATCTACTACAATTATTACTTCATCTTTTGTTGCTTTGATATCTACAAGGGGCTCTAAAGAACAGCATTCTTCATCTACGCTCCATAATGGTCTATTTATATGGCCAAAATCCATAAAACTTTCAAATTCTTTTGAAATTGCTCTTTGTAGGCTATCAAACATTTCATCAATTACATCAAAAATATTTTTCTTATCTCTTTTTCTTTCAATCGACATATAATCACCTTTATCCATACATTGGAGGAATTTGGAACTCTTTACTTTGCAAGTGTGCTTGTTGAGCAGCAGTATTTTTCATCATATCTCGCATTTTAATACGTAGATCTTCAGCATTTTCAATTAACTTGGCGGGATCTATATAAATTCCTAGAATTTTATTGATTTTATCTATAACGACCGCTGCAGCCCCAGGATCTGGTAAGTTTGGAAATGCATCAGTAGCAAGTGTAATTGCAGGTAAATTTTGTTTTGAGCATTCCCACATTAGTAAGGCATCGATACCTGTAATTATGCCATGTTCCATTATACCACATTCTACTTTATCAAGTAAATTGTTTAATTTTTCAGATGTACCTAAACCATAACAATTTGGAACTTCAATATTCATTCTATTGGGGATAGGATTGCCCCTTAAAATTAAAATATATTCAGGGTCTAAACTTTTAACCCAATCAGCCAGAACACTTGTAATATCATTAATTATTTCAGGCTCGGTAGGAAGTGAGATCTCAGAAATGATTACTAGCATTTTATCCTTTTGGTAAATTCTTAATGGAAGCGCTAATTCAGAATTGTGGATTAATATAATAGGGGGAAATCTTTTAGATTCGACATAACCACAATATTCCATTTCCATTGTTTCTATTATATGCAATGCGGATATTAATCCTACTAAACCAGTTGAAGGTAGTCCGACTATAACTGTAGGTGATTTAACTTCTTTATAGTTATCCTTCAATACTATTTTTATATCATTTTCTACCATTCTTTCCTCAACTTATAAATTTATTATTGATTATAGTTTTATTGTTAAACTCAATAAAAATATTTATTGTACTGTTATACATAATAATTTTATAGAATAAAAAAATATATTTCTTAATTTTAATAAATTGGTAAGATGATAAAATGGATATTTGTAAGAAGTGCGGTGCTATAATAACGGAAGGCTTTTGTCCAATTTGTGGATTAAATTCTTCAAATTTAAGTTTAAGTAATGATATAAAGCCAATTTTTGATGTTGAATTGTTTAATAATAATATTGAATGGCAAAATAATCTTATTACCAATAAAAAAATCCGAATAAATAAAAATTTTAACATAAATTCCGAGGGTCAAGATAATAATTTGAATATTTTTCCACCTAAAAATAATATTAATAAACCACAAATTCCTCAAGTATCAATAAATACACCTTTTGAAGGCAATAATATTGAAAATAAAATAGACATTAATTGGTTTAATAAATTTAATGATTTCAACAAATTTTATAACAATTTTCCGGCAATTAACATCAATAAAAATTCAGAATTAGAGCAAAAGATACAATCAAAAAAGAAATTAAAAAGAGATGAAGATATTTCTAAATATATTTTAAAATAATTATCTTTTTAACTAACTATCGCAATATCTATTTCTTTTATTATATCAGGAAATTTATCAGATGAGTTTATACCTTGGTATGACAATTTTGCTTTGATAATATGTTTTCCTAGTATTTTACCAGTTAGGTTATAAACAAAAACAAATTCTTCTTGGGGCGCGAGTGAATGTAATTTTTTTTCTTTTGTCCCTTCGATCAATTGAATTCCAACTGAGTGCTCTATAATTAGACTTAAATCTACGGCTTCACCCATTCCTACATTTTTTACTACAAAATTTAAACTTAATGGTTGCTCAATTTTACCTATTAATTGGTCTGTACTCGGATAAAATTGAATAATGGGATAGCCTTCCTTAATTTTAATTACTTTTTTACTTGATAATGGAAATTCAAAATCTTCAGTAATGCAAATTAGGTTTATATCGATTTTTGAATTACCTGAAATTTTTGAAATCAATTTTGCAGTAAAACTAATTTTATTTTCCGATATTTGTGGACCAGATATAATTTTTAGTCCATGTTCTAGATTGAGAGAAATAGACTTAATCTCCACATCATTTTTTGAATTTAATGTCCCAAATATAGTAAATTGATCACCGGCCCTAATTTCTTTCTCAACTATTCTTAATGAAATTGTGCTATCAGTAAATACATTTAATATTTCAAATATTCTATTGAATAAACGCCTTTCCCCATCCCTTAAGTTGAGTTTTAACATTTCTTTTTTTAATTCTTTTAAATCATCTATCTTTTTAGTTAAAATTAAGTTATTAATATTTGTGACATAGTGAAGAATTTTTATTTTAGATTTATTTTTAAATCCTTTTCCATATTTTGAAAGGTTCTTTTTTAAAGATTCTGCTGCCATATCAAAATTTCCGACAGCAAGATAGCACATTGAAATAAATGAAATAATCTCAAGAATTTTTGGTATATAAACTGCCTTTTCATCTAATTTTAATAGTAATTCTATAACCGATTGATAATGTTCAATTGCATTTATAAATTTATTGTCCAATAACCGTAAGTTTGCAGCATCTCGCATAGTACTAGATGCATTATGATATTGATTTTCTATTAAGTAACATTCCGTAAGTTTTAAAAGTACTTTTTCACCCCTAATTTTATCATTTAATTGCATAAAATAATTAAATGACTTCTTAAAATGAGTTTCTGCGCTTTTAAATTTTCTTTTGAATACTAATTTTTCTCCTTTTGAATAGGCATCGATAGCTCTTTTTAAAATTTTGTTGCTAGCGTCAGAATTTTTGTCCTTTTCATTTGATTTTTCTATTTTAATCTCCATTTTTTTCCCGTTATTTATTTAATGTGTTTTCAATTCTATTAAAAGCTTCGTCTAATTTTTTTATATCTAAAGTATAAGCAATTCGGACATAATCTTTCCCAATATCTCCAAATTCGTCCCCTGGCACAGTTACTACTTTAGCATCTGTAATCATCAATTCTGAGAACTCTTGGGCAGAAAGTCCAGTATTTTTAATATTGAGTAGGAAATAAAAAGCACCTTTAGTCAAATTACAACTTATGTTTGGTATTTCACTTGCCCTCTTAAAAACAAATTTACGCCTTTTGTCAAATTCTGAAACCATTTTTTTAATGAATTTTAAACTTTCATCTTTATTATTTAAAGCTTCTACGCATGCTATTTGAGCTGCAGAATTTGTACATGCGGTGTTCATTTGATGGACTAAATTTATTGGTGCTATAAACTCAGAAGGTGCTAAAAGATATCCTACTCTCCAACCAGTCATTGCATAACTTTTTGAGAATGAATTAACTATAAAAGTCTTATTTTTTGCACCGAGAGTTGGGACGCAGATATGTTTTAAATTATCATATATTAATTTTTCATAACATTCATCTGAAAGTATAAATATATCTTTTTTTTCTATAAATTCAATTAATTCATTCATTTTTTTCTTGTCCATTACTGCGCCTGTAGGATTATTTGGGAAATTTAGAATTATCATTTTTGTTTTTTTTGTGATTTTAGATTCAATTTCTTCTATTTTAATTTCAAAATCATCCTCTTCTTTTGTTTGATATGGGACGGGTATTCCGCCTGCAAAAATTACTTGCGCGGGATAAGTTAGAAATCCAGGGTCAGGGACTAAAACTTCATCGCCCTCATTTAAAATAGCTTGACAAATATCAAAAAGAGCTTCACAAGCACCACAAGTTACTATTACATCATTAGGCTCATAATTTAAGTCATATTCCTCTTCATATTTATTAACAATGGCTTCTCGTAGTTCTTTATAACCTATATTTGGAGAATATCCTGTATATTTATTATCAAGTGCCTTTTTCATTGCATTTTTTATATAATCCGGTGTATCAAAATCTGGCTGTCCAATTCCCAGTGATATAATATTAGGAACACCTTGAGCCAGATCAAACATTCTACGGATCCCGCTTGGCCGAATTTTTGATATTTTATCAGAAACTTTTTTTTCCACCATTTCGATTCATCTGAAATTTTTTTCACTTTATAGTGATTTAAGATTATTTTTGTATTTTCTTTTTATTTATTACTTAAAAATCCTAAAAAGTTTTTGAATTACCAAAAGATTTCTAAAATTAAATATGTAGGAAAAAAAGATTATTAATATTTAGATAGAATTTATCGTTAAAATTAGAATAATTGTTAATATTACGAATATTGCGACTAAAATTGTTACATTTATTATGAAATCTCTTTTGGAAGAGTCTTCGTCTTCTTCATCGGGCTTTTTTTCTGGTTCTTTTTCATTTTCTTTTAATAATGATTTTATTGCTTGTGCTGCTTCAGATCTCCCTTTACCTTGTGTGTTTGGGTCTAGGTTCAGATTTTTTGTAAATTTCATAATTAATGATTTTACATCATGCGCAGATAAATCTGGTTTAATCGATTTTATAAGTGCTGCCACGCCTGAACAATGCGGAGTCGCCATTGAAGTACCCGAAGCAGAAGTATATCTATTACCTACTGGTGTTCCCATTGAGGTATTTTTTGCCCTAGCAGCCACTATATTTACACCGGGAAAACAAACATCCGGCTTTATTCTATTGTCAGCGGTCGGGCCACGAGAACTGAACCAAGCAATTACATCACTTTTATCAGTAGCGCCTACAGTAATTACTTTCTTAGCGCAACCTGGAGTGCCGACTGTTTTTGATTCTGGTCCACTATTACCTGCTGCAATACACATTACAATTCCTTTATCCATTGCAGCATCCACTGCTTTACAGACTGCATCAGTCCCATCGCAAGATCCTGGCACATTAGCGCCCAAGCTCATATTCATAACTTGACAATCTTGTTGAGCTGCCCAATCAATCCCAGCAATCACTCCTGAAAAAGATCCTGACCCATTTGATGCAAGAACTTTAGCAGCAATCAACTTAGCTTTAGGAGCAACACCTTTGTATTTTCCTTTGGATGCCGCCCCAGTACCTGCAATAGTACTTGAAACATGAGTTCCATGCCCATTTCCATCAATATTTTCTAAATCAGTACCTTTTTCACTGGTAAAATCAGATTTTGCAACAACTTTATTTTTTAAATCAGGATGTGTATCATCAATGCCTGTATCTATAACCGCAACAGTTACCCCTTCACCCTCAACTCCTAGGTCCCAAATTTCAGGTCTTATACCAATAACTGCAACAGACTCGTCTAATAAAATTTGTACTTCCATATCTTCGTCAATTACTTCAACATCGTTCATGACACTTAAATTTTCCAAAATATCTTTTGCTGTTGTTTCAACTGCTATTGCATCAATAATATTATAAACATATTTTATATTAATTTGTGGATGCTTCTCCTTTAATTCCTCCGCGAATTTTTTGGGGTTTTTGCATTCTACTATTGCTCCAATTATTTCATCTTTATCAGCCATTGCTTGTAATTTCTCTAAAAAACTTTTCCGTTTAAAAACCTTCGTATTTACCATATTAAAACTCCTTTAATAGATTTTTTTTTAATTAGTATATTTTATTTTATATATCCTATTTTAATATTTATTTAAATTATCTAATTTTATACAATTAAAATAATTATTTATTAACTTATTTTGAAAATATCGGTATTAATAAGTAAAAATGAGTTTTTGAAACTTTAAAATAACAATTAAAATCATATTTATAAATATGACATGATTAAGTTACTTTATTTACAAATTTAGAAATTACTGTTTTGAATGCATCTTCAACATTTTCAGCAGTTTTTGCACTTGTTTCAATATAAGGAATTCCAATGCTTTTAGCCATCGTTTCTCCTTCAGATCTCTCAACTTTTCTTGGTAAATCAATCTTGTTTCCTACTAAAATAAACACTGGCTCTCTTTTACTCTTTGAATCTTGCGAAAGAGTTTTATAGCAATCTCTATACCAATTTAATGCTGTGTCCATTGTTTCAGGCCTAGTTACATCAAATAATATCAAAACAAAATCTGCTCCAGCATAATAATCATGCCTTACATGCATATCTCTAATTTGTGCCGCCAAGTCCCACAAAACCAAGTCTACTTCAGTCCATTCATTTTTATAATTGTTAAGAAAATATTCCTTTTTAACAACTGAAATTCCAAGTGATTGTTTATATTCAGCTGTAAACTTGTATTGGGTAAATCGAGTTAAAATTGAGGTTTTACCTACAGCATAATCACCTAAAATGAGACCTTTGCTTATAAATTTGTGGACTACTTTTTTCTTTTTATCTATTTCAACGGTACTTGGTGCAGCTTTTTTAATTTCTACTTTACCTGTGAGTATATTATTAATTTTATTTGCAAAAATTTTTGCATATGGTTTTATATTATCTGTTTCAGCTCCAACTTCAGCAATAGTTGTTAAAATTGCTATATTGCCTATCCCCGTAAAAATCAATAAAAGTTCATTAGTTTCGATCATTGCATTTCGAAATAATCCTGAATTGAATTCTTCTTTAATCCGTTCACTTAAACTTGAAAGAACACTAGTAACTGCCCCTACTGCCATTTCATTTTCTGTTCCTTTTATTTTTGAGGCAATTATTAGTCCATCTGAGTCTACTATTGCGCAGCCTCTAACTTTCACCTTCCTCATATCTAAAATTCGCATATATTTTCTTAATTCATCATTTAGAGTTTCCGATTTACTCATAACTTAAACCTTGCTTCTTAATTAGAATCTATTTCTATTTTGAAAATAATGAACGTTATTAACTAATTTCATTAGATTATATTTTTTATTTTTAAAATTTATTTCTAATGGGTTTATTTATTTTTTAATTTTTTAATGAACATTATTGATAAATATCATTTTTATCTTTTTATTCTCATTTTTTTGTATAATATTTGGCAATAATTAGTTTTATTGTTTAAATAATGAATAGAAAAAACGTATATTAGACAATTTTTAGTTTTATTCAGTTTTTTTATTAATCTCTTATATTATTAAATTTAACATTGAAATGATTTCAAATAATAATATGAATCGAATTAAAACTCGAAAATTAGTAATATTTTTATGTATTTTTTCTATTTAAATGACAATAAATTAGTAAATGAATGGTTGGTTTAAATGAGTAATAAAAAAGTAAATAGTGTTGTAGTAGTTTCCGCCAAGAGAGCCCCGATGGGTAAATCCGGGTGGAAGGCGGGTCTTAAAAAAGGGATCCACTATTATGCATCACCACAAGATTTCGGAGGGCAAATTCTCGGAAATATTTGGGCTGATGTTTTAGAAAAATCAAAAAATCAGATCTCTCCGAAAGATATTGAGGCTATAGCTTATGGATGTTCTGGGCAATATGGCGCTCAATCCGGAGATTTAGCAAGAATTAGTGCTATAATGCAAGATCCAGATAAAGATGAATCTGAATTTTTTCAAGTTTTTGGTGTGACAGTTGATTCGTATTGTAATGCTGGGACTTCTGCAATTCAATATATTAATAATATGCTTGCATTAGGTCAAGGAGATATTGGGATTGCAGGTGGGCAGGAATTACTTTCCATTTTTCCGTTAGGTAGTAGCATACAAGCATTTACAAAAGATGGACACAAGCATCAAACTTTGCTTGAAAAATTATTTATGAAAAGAACTCTTGGACTTGGACCAGCTGGAGAAAAGATTGCCGGGATGTGGAATTTAAAGCGAGATGATCTTGATGAATTTGCAGCTAGAAGTCATAGAAATATGATCAAAATTCAACGACAAAAAGAAAAATATGAACCCAGAATGATGCCAATAACACACATTAAAAGAGATGAAAATGGTAAAAAAATTCGTGATCCTGAAACTAAAAAATTTATACGCGAAACATTTACTGTGGACGAAACACCTCGAGCTATTTATTTAGACGACCCAGAACGAGCTATGCAGAAAATGAAATCTTTAAAGCCAAGATTTAAATCAGGCGGTGTTATACACGCCGGAAATTCATCTGCTATTTCTGATGGTGGGGCTGCAATGGTCTTAATGACTGAGGAACGGGCAGAACAATTAGGAATTAAACCATTGGTAAGGATTATTACAATTTCAAATGCAGCTTCTGACCCCCGAATAGTACTGACCGGCCCAATACCTGCTTCGAGAAAAGTTTTCAAAAGAGAAGGTATTGGTCTAGACGATCTGGACCTAATCCACATTAATGAAGCTTTTGCTAGTGTACCTTTTGTAGTGATGCATGAACTAGGTGGTAATGCGCTTACTGATGAACGATTAAATACAAGTGGTGGAGCTATCGCTGGAGGACATCCAATTGGTGCATCAGGAGTTGCTTGGGCGGTAGAATTAATATGGGAATTAATACATAACCACAAACGACTGGGTTTATTTACATTATGTGCTGGATTTGGAAATGGACAAGCTATTTTATTTGAAAATATGCAAATGTAAAAAGACCCTCTTTTTATTTTTAATAAAAAACTAGATATAATTTTTTTTAATTATTTTGTCAAATCAGGTAGAAAAAACTCAGCCCACTTTTTTATTATGTCGATTCCTGTAATTGCATCAGGTGCAAAAGCATCAGCTCCAATACTTCTTGCAAATTCTTCTGTGATTGCTGCACCACCAATTATAACTTTAACTTTATCTCTTAATTTTTGCCTTTTGAGTTCATTAATAACTTCCCCCAATTGATTATCTGTAGCAGTTAGGAGACATGACATTCCAAGAATATGGGCATTATTTTCTTTTATTGCATCTATAAAATTATTAACTGAAACATCTGTCCCTAGATCAATTACCTTAAATCCAGCACTTTTTGCATAATTACAAAAAATATTTTTACCTAAATCATGCAAATCGCCTGCAACTGTCCCAATTACTATTGTTCCGTGTGTTTCAGTACTCGATTTTTCCAGTAAAGGAGCTAATATTTTTAATACTTCTTTTGCTATTTCTGCTGCGTAAACCAATTCTGTTAAATACCATTCACCATTCTGAAACTTTTTACCAACTTCTTCTAAACTACCCGAAATAGCTTTAACTACATCATTTATCGGTATTTTACCATTTGAATTTAAAATAGTATTTGCATTTTCAATTGAAGAGTCCATTTCCAATTCTAAAATATTACTCTTGAGAAATTCAATGACTTCATTGGACATTTTCTATTCTTCTATTATTAAATTAAAGATATTATAAAACAATATTAAATATCAAAATAAAAATACTTTCTTTAAAATTGAATTTTTTTACAAATAATTTGAGTTGAAACTAATTTGACACAAACAAATAACAAGCATTTCAATAAAAAGAATTGGATTAAACCATCGTGCGGCACATGTCTTATGAAAATTGCTTACGAACTAGCAATAAGGTCTACTAAAGATAATTTGAAGCAAATTGAAATTATTAAAGAATCTCTCAAAATTCTTTCAGATATTTCACAAGATAGCTTCACCACGGAACTCTCCAGTAAAATTATTGAAAAAGTTGAGGAATTAACAGGTATCAAGGACCCATATAAAAAAGAAAAAAAAGAAAGTAATGAAATAATATTAAGCTTAGAACCATATATGGTAAAATTAATTGCTTCAATCTCAGATCCTTTTGAAAAATTTTATAAAACATTACTTTTAACTATTTTTGGAAATGTTATTGATTTCGCAACAGGAAATTATGAATTTGAATTATCTGTAGAAAATTTAAAAGAACAAATGAATGATATCCTAAAATCTAAGCCAACTATCGATGATTCTCGTAAATTCTATGATTTAATTAAAAATGGAGATAAAAATATTTTATACATTGTTGATAACGCTGGAGAAATTGTCTGTGATAAACTTTTAATTGAAAATTTATCCAATTATAACAATAAAATAAATGTAGTCGTTAGAAGTGGACCATTAGTAAATGATGCCACTATTGAAGACGCTTTATCCATCAATTTATCAAAAATTAAAAATGTTAAAATTATCCAAGCAAATCGTTTCTGCTTGGGCTTTTTATATAATAATTTAACTTCTGAATTTAAATTCGCCTTGGAAGAATCTGATATAATTATCTCAAAAGGTCAAAATAATTTTGAAACTATAATTAAATATCAAGATAATTTAAAAAATAAAATAATAGTCTTAATTTTAAAACTTAAATGTAAACCTTTAGCCGATTTTGTGGGAGTTAAAAAAGGAGATTTTATAATTAAAATTCTTTATTAGAAAATTGATCAAATATTCTAAAGTTATAATTAAAAAAATTCTTAATAAATAACATTATATATTAGTAGGTGATTAGTAGGAGCAATTAAAAATTCAAAAATGATGAAACTCGACATCAGCAACGGAATTTATGAAAACTTAAAAGTTATTTACTTATGTTTTTATTAAAAAATTAAGAGATAAAATCATGGTACTGTAATCAAATTTTTAAACAAATTAATTGGAGAGAAAATTTTTTAATGTTGATGGATAAAATTTATTGTGGAGATAATTTAGATGTTTTGAAAAAGATACCTGATGAATCAATCGATTTAATATATATAGACCCGCCTTTTTTTACTAATAAAGAATTTATAAGCAAAAATAAAAGTCATAATGAATCGATATCTTTTAAGGATAAATGGGCTGGAGGGATCAGTCAGTATATAAAATGGATTACACCTAGAATTAAAGAATTGCATAGAATATTAAAAAAAGATGGCACTTTTTATCATCATTGTGATTATCGTTCTAATAGTCATATTAGAATATTATTAGATAATATTTTTGGCGTAAAACAATTTAGAAATGAAATAATTTGGGCATATTCAGGAGGAGGTATTCCAAAAAAGGATTTTCCTAGAAAACATGACACAATTTTTCGTTATACAAAAGGGGCTGATTGGAAATTCAATGTTGAGTATAGATCATTTGGTAATTGGACTAAAAAACATGTCCCGCGACATAGTTTAACATCTGGGGGTAAAAAATTAGATTTACAAAAGGGAACTCCAATTAATGACTGGTGGGCTGATTTTACAAAATTAACAAGTTATCACAAGGAATGGCTGGGTTATCCAACTCAAAAGCCTGAAGTATTATTAAAAAGAATTATTAAAGTATCTTCAAATAAGAATGATTTAATTTTAGATGCGTTTTGTGGGAGCGGGACAACTATTGCAGTAGCATATAAATTAAAAAGACATTTTATAGGAATTGATATGTCTCCAATTGCATGTGAGCTAACCGCAAAAAGAATAGGTTACCCAATTGACCAAATAATCTCATTATAACTTCACATTTTTACTTTTATTTAGCAGTAATTTAGATTATCAAATTTTTTATCCTAAAATTTTTAGAAGTTAGATGCATCTATTACAGGTACTTTAATTCTTTACCAATCTTTATATTTTTATCTTGCAAATATATTGAATCTGGGAATACATTAACATTTTTCAAGGTTATAAAAATGGAAAAATTAGAAAAAAAAATAATAAAAAAGGACAAACAAATTGAGAAATTACAAGTTAAATTAAAGGATCAAGAGGAAAAAAATAAGCGAGAGGTTAATAGGTTAATGGAAGAGATAAATGAACTTGAAAACCAAGTAAAAGAAATCGACAAGGAGAAGAATGATCTTATTCTAAGCGAAGAGCAAGCTATATACGAAAAAGAAAAAGTTTTAAAACAAATCGAAAATTTTATGGAAGAAAATAAAAAGTTAAAAAGTGAAATTACAAAAGTTGGGGTATTAAAGGCAGAGATTACTAATTTAAATTTAAAAATTGAAGATCATATAAATAATATTCATGATTTAAATTCAATTATTAAAAATAAAAATACATTCATAAATGAATTAAAAGAGAAAAATGAGCAATTAAGAAATGAAGTAAGAAAAAGAAATGCTGAAATTACTACAATTAATTTGGAATTAGAGAAATTGAACTCAGAAAAAGAAGACTTGTTAAAATCTTTAGAGCGGACGACTTCTGACTCGCAAAAATTAGAATTAGAATTTAAAAAACTAGAAAAAATATTTAAGGATAAGAATTCTGAAATCGATGAACTGAATTTAAAAATTAAGTCATTAGAGGACAAAAGAAAAAGCTTATTAATGGTAATAACTGATAAAGAAAACAATATAACTAATTTGGAAAACCAAATTCTTGATTTAAAGGTTAAAATAGAAAAAATTAATACTAATATTACCGATTATAAGAAAAAATTAGAGGAGGCAGAGTCTGGAATTATTTCAAAATATTTACCAAATATTTGCAAGGGCGAATCGCAAGTTTATGAAAAAATTTCTGACATCATTAATAGATTAAAACATAATTTGATTTTAAGTCTACCAAATTTTGATTTACTACCTAAAATCTTAAATATTGAAAATATTAAGCCATCTACTCAAATTCGTATTATTTCCTCAATTAATATAAATAATCCAAATCATAAATCTATTTATAATTCCTTTAAAAGACCAAATATTACCATAAGAAATAACAAACAGAAAGGTTTATGGGGAATAATTAGAGATCAAGAGGAAATGCTTGTAGCACCAAGAGATTCTACTGGTCAACCTGTTGGAATTATGGTAAAAGACCCCTATCAAATTGAAATATTTGGAAGTATCTTAATGAATATTTGGGGAAAAGCTGAGAAATTTTATATGTAAAGTCTTTTAACCAACTTTTTTATTAATTATACTTTCTATATTAATAAAATCATAAAACCGGAATAAAATAGTTGATTTCTAATATATTCTATTTATAATAATGAATAAATTAACTAATTTGTGCGGTTAAAAATCTCATTTTGAGGATTCTAAAAATATTTATATTTAGATAAAAATTAGCTAAATTATATTCCTACAAGTTATATTTAATGTTTAAATGATGTATGATGTAATAATTTCTGGTGCAGGTTTGGCAGGGTCGACTGCTGCTAAAATAATTGCTGAAGCTGGGTTAAAAATAATAATGTTTGAAAAAATAAGCTTCCTTGGCGTAAACCATGTGGTGGCGGCGTCCCGCATATGTGTATAAAAGAGTTCAAACTTTCTAAAAAATATGCTGAAGGTATAATTAATGGATTTTCCTTAAGATCTTCTACAGGAAAAGAATTGACAATAAATTATAAAGATCATACTAATGAACCAAATTATTTTGATTATGTTGTGGACCGGAAAACTTTTGACCAGCATATAAGAGAGAGAGCTCTTGACGCAGGAGCAATAATAGAAACTGAAACTACTGTAAACAAAGTCTTAATTAAAAATGGAAATGTTTCTGGAGTTAAAGTAAGAGATAAGAATGGTAAATTAAAAGAAATTAGGTCTAAAATTGTCATTGCTGCGGATGGAGTTGGATCAAAAATAGTAATTGATGCTGGACTACGAAAACAATGGAAAAAAAGTGATTATGCAATATGTTCAGCGGCAATTGTTAAAGGTTATATTGAAAATTCTAAATTAGACCAGTTAATTTTTTCGAATAAATTTGCTCCTGATTGTTATGTATGGATTTTCCCTATGAGTGATGGAAAAGCAAACATCGGAATAGGAATGTGGGGGTCAAAAAAAGAAAATCCTATAAATTATTTAGAAAAATTTATGGCACAAGATTTTATAAAACAAAAATTTTATAAACCCAAAATTATTTGGAAACTAAGTTATCCTGTTCCATTAGCGGGTATTAAAGGAAAGACATACGGTAGCGGTATACTGTCAGTAGGAGATGCATCAAGGTTTGTATTACCAATGATTGGAGCAGGAATTCATTATGCATTTATAACCGGAAAATTTGCTGGAGAAACTGCCGTGATAGCTATTGAAGATGACGATTATTCGAAAAAGTCGCTCAAAAGATATCAAGATAAGTGGAAACAAAGAAATATAAAAAAAAGTTTTGCAAATCAAATTTTAATTAGAGATTTATTGATATCAGATTTAGATAAATTTTCAAATTTACTGATTAAATGGGCTCTTGAAAATTCTGAAAATAAAGAACTCTTTGCAAAAATGTTTTTAACAGGACTTGAAATATCTGATGATTTATTTAATAAATTTTCAGATAAATTAGATATTATAAATTTAAATAAAAAATGATGAATAATTTTGAATGAATACTTGAATTTTACTTTTAAAATTGCCAGAAATGCAGGAAAATTGTTAATGGACTATTATAATTCTAATGAAGATTTAAATATTCATTATAAAAAAGATAGTAGTATTGTTTCACTCGCCGATATTGAAAGTGAAAAATTAATACGTAATGCAATTAAAGAGAAATTTCCGGAGCATTCGATTTTAGGCGAAGAAAAAGGTTTTACTGAAGGAAAAAGCGAATATATTTGGTATATTGACCCATTAGACGGAACTACTAATTATTCAATTCATTACCCATTTTTTTGTATTTCAATTGCATTATGTAAAAAAACAGATCCTCTTCTTTCAGTTGTATATTTTCCTCCTCAAAACGAACTATTCTATGCTGTTAAAAATAAAGGTGCTTTTCTTAATAATAAAAAATTAAAAGTTTCATCCGAAAATTCTTTAAAAAACGCGATTATTGCTTTTTCAAATAGTCGAGATGAAGGACAAATTCGTCAGATCGCCAAGATATTTCTCAAATTTAAGTTATTAAAGCAGAAACTTCGCCATTTTGGGAGCGCAGCGTTAGAGATGTGTTATGTAGCATCTGGCCGGATATCCGCCTTTTTTAGTTTGGGGACAAATATTTGGGATGTCGCTGCTGGAATGTTGCTTGTAAAAGAAGCAGGAGGAATAATAACTAATTTGAAGGGTGATAATATTCCATTGGATAGGAATATAAATAATATTATTGCTTCCAATGGGTTAATACACAAAAATTTGTTAAACTTATTGAATTCAATAACTTCTAAATATTGACTATAAAAAAAACCTAATGTAAAAAAATTCTTTTTAAAATTATTAGGGTAGAAATAAAAAATTAAAATTTATTTGAAAATATATTCAATAAACCAAATAAGTTGGTTTAATGTAGTTCGAGCTATATTTTCAAAATTTGGCTGATTTTCTGGGTCATAAGCCAAAGTCTGATTTGTATCTAAAATTATTTCAAGATTCTTTTTATTAAATTGATTAATTATTCCCACATTTTCCAGTTCTTTAATCATATCATCAATTGATATTTGAGTATAATCAAAATTTTCGTCAATATTGTTTTTATATAAATATCTAATGATTTCGTTTAAAATATTTAGGCAATTCAAAATTACTGTTTTAAAATATTTTTTACTTAATAATGTATTAGTTTCTAGTAATTCTTTTTTAATAAATTCAGGAATATTTACTCCTAGCCTTAAAATGGGTTCTTGATTTGGATAAGTTTCTTGAAAATAATCTTCTAATGTATCTGCAATTTGTTCAAAAATTAATTTTTGTGTCTTTTTAGCCCAACGCAACATTTTTTTAGATTCGAGTAAAATAAAATTTACTTTACCAAAAGATTCCGTGATAATTTCTCCATCTTCTTTAATTACTCTAATTAGATCTTGGTCTATGGGAAACAAAGCTGAATTAAAAACAGGTGCCAATATTATTGTTCCATCGCCAATTTGTTCTGAAATTTCGCTTAATAACGAATTTGAAATTGCTCCACAGAATATTATTCTGTCCGAATCAAGATGGTCATATATTTCATCAATAGGGTCATTATTTATAACTTTAATTCTTTTACTATTATTCTTTTTTAAGTTATCTCTAGTGATGCGTACAATTTCCTTTTGGTCTTCTATAATAGTAATTTTCCCTTTATATGAGATTTCAGCCATTAATTGAGCAAAATAACCGCTCATGCTTGAAATTTGGAGTATTTTACTATTGATATCCAGATTTATTAAATGAAGAAATATTGCATTCATATGTGGAGCTGCGCAAGGTCTTTGAGGGTTAAAAGAATAGGGTAAAGGGCGGTCTGTATATAGAAAATCCCAAACTTCTTTTGGAAAAAAATTTTTCATAGAAACTTTTTCAAATGCTTCTGCAATAATTGGGTCATGTAATAAATTTTTCTCATATAATTCATCGATTAATTTTTTTCGCGCATCTTCCTCGTCGATCATTTATAAAATCTTCGTTTATTTTTTTGTATTTTATTTAATAATATATAGAACATGAATAAATATAAATCTTGATAAATAATCTAATTAGAAAATATACGATATATTTAAGGATTTTATTGCTTATTTTTTTTTAATATCAATAAAATACTTATGAAAATCTTTTAATAATAATTAAATTTGATTAATATTTTCTAAAATAAAAAAAGCATTAAAGTAATGAATGCAAAAGAATGTTCCATTTAAAATTATATTATTATTATCTTTTTAATTCGGATTTTAGATATAATTAAAAATTCTTAAATATATAAATAAATCAGTTATCAATTAATATTAAAAATAAATGAAAAGGAGTAATTTTAAAAATTCTGAAATTAAATTGTTATTATTTTTTAAAACAATTCCAGCAATTGGAGGTAAAATAAATTGATGATTACAGAACAGAAGCCTCTTAAAGAAATTGAAGAGAAAATGGCACCTTTTAACAATGTTGTAATAATAGGTTGCTCAGAATGTGCAGCAATTTGTCAAACAGGTGGATCTGAGCAAGTAAAGGAAATGGCAGAACATTTTCAAGGAAAAGGTAAAAATATTTTGGCCACTCTCATGATAGATTCTGCTTGTGATGAACGTATTACAAAAAGAGACACTAAATTAATAGCTGACGAGATTGAAAAAGCAGATATTTTATTACTTATGACTTGTGGATTAGGTTGCCAGTCGATTGGAAAAATCACAGGAAAAAGGTATATCCCTGCATTAAATACCCTATTTTATGGGAGAATTGAGAGACTTGGACGGTATTTTGAGGATTGTGCCGGCTGTGACAACTGTGTTTTATTTGAAAATGACGGAAAATGTCCGGTTGTATTAAGAAAAGTTTGTAAAGATTGTGGACGAGTATTAAGATATGATTCTAAATATTGTGACCTATGTAGCTCATCAAACTTAGAAGTGGGAGAGGCTCGAACCCTTATTATTAATAAATAAATGGATGATCTAAAAATGGCTATTGAAGATTTATTAATTGATGAGCCTGGTAGAATCTTATTACTTGAAGGAAATCATGCTATGGCTAGAGCCGTTCTTGAAGCTGGTGTGGGTTTTTCATCGACTTATCCAGGTACTCCTGCCTCAGAAATTGGTGATATACTTGCAAAGGTCGGGCCAAAAATTCCCAATTTTTATAGCGAATATTCAGTAAATGAAGCAGTAGCGCTTGAAGGTGCTGCTGGAGCAAGTTGGGCAGGAATTCGCGCCTTATGTACCATGAAACATGTAGGACTTAATGTTGCTTCTGATGCATTACATACCATAGCTCAAACTGGCGTAAAAGGTGGACTGGTATTAATTATGGCGTCCGATGCCGGTGCTTATAGTTCTCAATCAGAACAAGATAATCGATGGTTCTCTTACCATACTTTTATGCCATGGATTGAGCCCTCAACGCTTCAAGAAGCTAAAGATTTTATCGTTAGTGCTTTTGATTTAAGTGAAAAATACGATGTACCAGTAATTGTCTGTCCATCAAGTCGAATATGTCATGGAATGGGAAAGATAGAACTTAAACCATTTAAAAAAATTCCTGAAAAAGGAAAATTCGTTTCTGATATGACCAAATATGCAAATGCAACATTTTTTTCAGTGGAACATAAGAAAAATTTACTGAAAAGAATTAAAAAATTAAGCAGAAACCATTTAAAAGGAAAATTACAAAAGGAAATTGGCTTCGATTATAACAAAATTCTTGAAGGTGATTCGAAAACTGGGTTCATTACAACTGGTGTCTCATTTGGTTATACATTAGAAGCATTAGAACAATTAAAAATTTTTGATGTCCCAATATTAAGGCTTGGTCTACTATATCCAATAAATGATAATTTGATTATTAAGTTCATAGAAGACCGTGGTTTAGAAAAACTAATTGTTGTCGAAGAATTAATGCCATTTATTGAAAATAGGCTTAAAGAAATCTTTTTTGATGCGGGTATAAAAATCGAATTACATGGTAAAGATACATTTCCGGACTATCATGAGCTTAATATTGATATTGTAAGAGATCATTTAGCTAAATTACTTAATGTAGAAACTCCTGCAAAAATTAAAAATATTCAGAAAATTGCTAAAAAAGCTTTTACCCAAGCTCCACGTAGAGACCCAACTTGGTGCCCAGGATGTCCTCATAGAGCTACCTTCTATACTCTTAAAAAGGTAACCAGGGATCAAGGGGTATATGGATGTGATATTGGGTGTTATGCAATGGCAATTAAGCCCCCAATGAATATGGGCCATTGGATAATTTGTATGGGCGCAGGACTGGGTGTTGCAGAAGGGATGGCACATAAAACTGACCAACAAGTATTTGCGTCAATTGGTGACAGTACATTTTTCCATTCAGGTATGCAAGGTATGTTAAATGCTATCTATAACGATTCAAATATGACATTATTAGTCTTAGAAAACAAATGGACCTCTATGACTGGTCAACAGCCTACTCAAACAACCGGTCTCGATTCACACTTACAACCAATACAACCGGTAAATATAGCAACACTTGCAAAATCTATGGGCGCAAAATATGTGCGTACGGTTGACCCATATAATGTTCGATCTTTACAGACAACACTTATTGATGCAATGTCAAGGAAAGGTTTTAAAATAGTTGTTTGTAGTCGAGAATGTGCATTACAAGCAGATAGAACGAAGAGAAAAAAATTGAGTGCAATCACACGTCCATTACCAAAAGTTATTTATCAAATAGACCCAGAAAGATGCCAAAAATGCAAAGAATGCATTTCAATTCTAGGATGCCCAGCTATCACAAAAGGAAAAAATGAAGAAGGCGAGGAATATTATTACATTGAAACTGCTAGATGTACTAATTGCGGCGTTTGCTATGAAATTTGTCCAAATTCAGCGATAACTAAAACTGAAATTAATTTACATCTGGAGGGTATTGATTAAAATGAAAAAATTAAATGTCCAAGTTGTAGGTGTAGGTGGTCAAGGAGCAATTCTATTAGGTCAAATTTTAAAGCTTGCTACATTAGAACATAAAAATATTGATGTAGTAGGAACAGAAACTAGAGGTGCATCACAACGAGAAGGTTGTGTAGACGCTACAATTAGATATGCAATTACTGAAGAAGGTGAAGAATATGACCCGCGAAGAGGTGTCCATGGTGTTCTTATACCAACTGGAGAAGCAGATATTTTAATAGCAATGGAACCACTAGAAGCTTTTAGAAATTTGAACTATGTTTCTGAAAAAACCAATATAATTTTAAATACTTATAAAATTTTACCTGGCACTGTTATATCCGAAGGACTGGAATATCCCGAAATTGATGATATGGTCGAATTTATGAAACAATTAACCGATAAAATTTTTCTAATTAATGCCAATGAATTAAGTAAGGAAGTATTTGGTGATTTTCTCAGAGTTAATGTTATTTTATTGGGTGCTGCATTAGCTACCGAAGTCTTACCATTTAATTATGAAGAAATTGAAAATATACTTCGACATAAATTTAAAGACCCGGAAAAAAACTTAAAAGCTTTAAAAATAGGATATGACGAAATAAAAAAGCAGATTTCATAATTTTTTTTAAATTCTATTTTTTTATCCACTTAGTTTCACAAATATTCCTTTTCTATTTTGACTTTAATTTGTTTTAATGAATTTAAAAAGGCATTGTCTGATTTTACTATTTGACCATAATACCTTATCCAAGGTGATAATTTTATTGATTTACTATTTTCACGTAAATTAATATATATAATAACCGGTATACCATATTCAGAAGCAAAAAATGTCTGCATTAGAGGTTCAGGCATTATATTACACAATAATACAATCATCGCATCTGATTTCAATATTTCATCTTTTTCAGTTTCAACAATTTCTTTTAATCTGACAGGATTAGTCGTCCCATAATAATCTCCAAAATGGTCTCTTGAGCACCAAACAACATTTCCATCATCTATAAGTATTTTTTTAATCCTATCTAAAAATTTCTGATCTTCTTCAGTTCTAAACGCTGATGCAAGAAATATCTTCATAATTATACACTATAAATTCAGTTAGTTTATACTTTTAAGTTAAACAAAAAACATCTGCCGATATATTATATGAAAATAGATAAAAAAAGTTGTCTTTAAAAATATATGATAATTTGTATTCTTATTTTCAAATTTTTTTCACAATTTTTGCTTTTCTACCATTCCCAATAGAAATTATTTTATCTTTTAAATCGACTTTTTCGTTTTCTTTTGGAACATATTCATGATCTATATCTATATAATACCCATTGAATGCTTTATCAATTGAAATTCCAAGCGAATCTAGAGTAATTCTAGGCCCTTTTGGATATTTCCACTCAAATAATTCATTATCATAAGTCTGTTTCTTTTTATATTCTGGTAATTGACAATTCAATGTTTGGTAAGGTAATGGTATTCCATCTTTTTCCTATTGTTCTACTAGTCCAATTTCATAAATTTCTGGGAAATAATCTAATGTCATTTTCATCCATTCATCATCTATATATTGAAGACAAAGTTTATGTTCTGAAAATAAGCCTATACTCATATTAATGAATTTATTTCGTCCAGCCCAAATCATTGACTGGATAATTGGAGGCCATGGGACATATGAATACCAATTATCAGGCATTCCATGTAAAACTTTTGACGAAATTCCATCATGGATTGCACCCATTGCTTCATATGATGATATCTCAAACCCAAGATTCCATGCTCCAGTGCCCCATGCTAATGCAAGATTAAAGGTACTATTTGCAAACTGGGGGGTTCTTTCGTTTCTAATATCTCTCAGTACATCGATCAATTTAAATCCCGCTTGTTGAAAATTTTTTGAATGTTTTGGAATATCTTTCAGTTTATAGCCAAATTTCATATGTCTTCTATTTAATATCTCATCATCCTCTTCTGCTAGCCACCAATCTACTGGAATACCATTTTCTAAGTGAGCAGTAAGAATATATTTAATTTCTTTATCTGTATCCATTACAAGCATATAACTACAACTTGTACTTTCCCCATAATATAATTTCATTCCTCCCTGCCCTAAATCTGCCCTAATTAATGCTCCAAGTGGGAATAGTGTATCATTTATAATTAAATTAGGATATTTGATTTTTCCATTTATAATATCTTTTGCTGTTATAATAGCTTCGGTCAATCTATTTTTTACTAGATTATAATTAATGGTAGTTAATGCAACATTTATCTTTGATTCAAGAAAATTCCAGCCTACTTTTCTATAAATACGCCATAAATGATATCCAAGGGAAAAAAAACGTTTTGTAGGAAGAGAATCTGGCAAATCTCCAAATGTAAAAAGCAATTTCATACATCCCTTGAGATTCTTATTTTCCAATTATAAATTGTTATATAATAATAAAATAGTAAATAAAAACATTTTCACTATTAATTTTTGATAAAATGTTTCCGAAAACAAATTTGGTCAAAAACTAAAATTGTAAAAACAGCTGGCTATTTCAAAATTTTTTATCTTTTTTTCGGTTAAATTAAAAAAATTATTATAATAATGATTTTACAAATCCGCCATCTACTTGAATTGTAGTGCCAGTAATGTAACTTGCTTTTTCTGAAGCTAAGAAAACTACAACATTTGCAATTTCCTCAGGTTTTGCCAATCGTCCAAGCGGAATAGTAGATTGCCATTGGTCTATGATATCTTGTATTTTTACATTATTTTTTTTTGCAATATTTTCTGACAAAGATCGAACCCGTTCAGTAAATGTATAACCCGGGCACACTGAATTAACTAAAATATTATAGGGTGCTAATTCATTAGCTAAACTTTTTGTGAGACCAATTACTCCAGCTCGCATAACATTTGATAAAATTAAGTTATTAAGAGGTTGTTTTACTGAAACAGATGTCATATTTATTATTCTGCCACATTTATTAGATTTCATGATGGGAATAACTTTTTTGCACATATATATTGTGCTATTAAGGTTTAAATTATATGCATTCTTCCAATCATTAATATTAAAGTCGTCAAACTTCCCACTTGGTGGGCCTCCTGCATTATTTATTAAAATATCTATCCGTTTAAAATAATCCATAATAAAATCAAAAAAATTATCAATACTAGCAGTTTTAGTAAGGTTGCATTGATTTGCTATTACCATTTTATCTGTTAATTTTAGTAATTCTGACTTAGTTTCTTCTAAATCGTCCTTATTTCTGGCACAAATTGCAATATTACTCCCTTCTTCTACAAAAATTTTTGCAATAGCCTTGCCAATTCCTTTACTAGCCGCTGTTATAATCACATTTTTATTTTCTAATCCTAAATTCAATTGAAACACCAAAATTTAATTTTTATTGAATTAAAATTAGTAGATATTTTATTTTCTTTCTACTACTTAAAGAATCTTTCTATGTTTTTGCAGTTATTATATCCCAATTTAAAGTATCTTTCTCAAAAATAATATCTATTTTGTAATTTTAAATTTAAATTTTATTTAATTTTATTATATAACTTTTAATCTCTTAAATTTTAGTAAAAAACATTATAATATTAATTATTTTTTAAAAACGATTCTTTAAATAGTTCAGAATTTTATTTATAATTTTTTTCATTGTTTTTATTTTATTTTTGCTTTTTAATGCATATTTTCCTATAAATTTAAATAATAATTGATAAATTCAATTTTCTTTAGTCGATCAGATAAAATGATTCTATAATTTTCATTAAAAATAGCTTTCTACTATCATATTAATTAATGGTTATCAATGTAATCTATATTAAACTTAAAATTGTAGAAAATCATAAGATTTTTAGTCATTTTTTTAAAAGAGAATAATATAAATAATTCGCGAAAAAGTTATCATTTTCCTAAACATTAAAGTAAAAATTATAGATGATATATATCTAAATTAAAATTTATTAAAATTCAAAATTTCATAATATATAGCATTAATTTTATAGAAAAAGGATATAAAAGATAATTAAATATTAATAATATAAAAGGTATCTAAAAAATGGGCAAAAATATCGTTAGAATTTTAGAGATTAATGGAATTTCACCAATAGAAACACAGACAATTTATGAATCTGTTGCAAAAGCTCAATCAAGTTACGAAATTCCTGATACAATCATAATTTGCTGGCCTAATAGTCCACTAGTTTGTTTAGGTTATCATCAAATTGCAAAACAAGAAATTGACTTAAATTATTGCAAACTACACAATATACCGGTAGTTCGGAGAATAATTGGTGGTGGTGCTGTTTATTTGAATAAAGACCAGATATTTTATCAGTATATAATTAATGAAAAATCATCAATCTTACCAAAATCTTTTGCAAAATTTTATAAAATTTTTTTAAAACCAGTAGTAAAAACTTACAATGATTTTGGAATTCATGCGATATTTAGGCCTGTAAATGATATTGAAGTCAATAATAAAAAAATAAGTGGGACTGGAGCAGGAGAATATGAAAAATCGAAAATTCTCACAGGAAATTTCCTATTGGATTTTGATTATGAAACTATGATAAAAATTTTAAAGGTGCCCGATGAAAAATTTAGGGATAAAGTATTTAAATCATTAAAAGAGCGATTAACTACAATTAAGGAAGAATTAGGTTATATTCCACCGACATCTGAAATTATAAAAAAATTTAAACAAAATTTTGAAGACATAATTGGAGTTAAATGTGAAAATGGCTCATTAACAAAAGAAGAAAATGAAATTATGAATAAATTATACAAAAAATATACAAATCCAGAGTGGACTTATATGTTTAATGAAGCTAAAACAGATTTATTAAATCGAGAAATTAAATTATCTAAAAATTCGGGAGTTGCTCAGACAGTTTATAAATCGAAGGGCGGGTTGATCAAGATTATTATTGAATTTTCGAACGGGAAGATTAAAGATTTATTAATATCTGGTGACTTCTTTATATATCCAGCGAACTCGTTAAGACTATTAGAAAATAAATTAAAAGGCAAAATGTTTAATATAAATGAAATATATTCCATTATTAAAGAATTTTATAAGAATAACAATATAGAATCTCCTGGGGTGGAACCTAAAGATTTTATAAGTGCATTAAAAAATATAAAAACTGGAACAATATTCAATTAATTTTTAATAAATTTACATTAAATCAATTGAATTTTCAGGGTAAAATCTGAAATGAAGAAAAGTGAATTGTCAAAATATTGTAGGAAACATTTGAGAACTCTAAGAAATTCAATATCGTTATTTTGTAATCAATTAAAGGGCGGTACCTCCCCAGAGGTCGATGATGAATTTAACAGTGTTTATAGCTATATTCCAACCTTTTTTGACAAGACTAAAAAGCCAAGTCATGCACTTATACGAACTTCATTTCGAGTTTGTTTTGTAGATCAAGATTGGCTTAGGCTGGGTAAAGATATTTGGATAACCAGACGAACTGGCACTAAATACAGGTTAAATTTTTTGGTCAATACTTCCGATGTTGATGATTTAATTGATGCTGAAGATAGAATTAATAAATTACTATCTGATCTGAATTTTACTTATAATAAAAACAAATTGCGATTTTTGATTAAAAAACGAATACCAAAAATGATGATTAGTACAAAAGATGGAATATATGTCTATTCTTATCCAATAGATTCAGAAGACTCTCTTACATTGGGTTATATGGATTCCTTAAAAAATTTTGGAAATGAGATGGCAATCTTAAAATTTACCAAACAATCTTTTGAATGGATTGATAATTTTCAAGAGATAAAAAGTTTAGAATTATCTAATAATTTAATACAATTTGATATTTCTATTCCTATCGATAAATATTTAACTTTTTCAGTTATTCAAGTGAACCCAAATCATATTTATGATACTATCTTGCAAAACATGATTTATTTAGCCACTAAATTTTTAAGAGAGGTATTGAGAAGAAATAACTTGCTTGATAGCCCTTTTAAGAATAGAATTGATATTTATAAGGATGCATTTGACAACCCAATTTTTGGTGGACTCAGTGCAAGCCAAATTTTATCAGATATACAATATGGAAATGAAATTGCAATTCATCCTCTTTTGAATATCATATTTCGAGAAATAACGAGTAGTATGGATCCTAAAATGCAGATTTATCTCTTTAATTCATTTACTGCTAATGTAGCAGCTGCGGATTATCACCATACTAAAATAAATGAAGCTGATTATCCTCAAATAATTAATATTTTTTATGAAAATTTGCAAAAATACCAATCTAAGATAATTCGAGTAATTTCTACAAATAGTATTAGTTCAGCTATTTTACAAGGTATTTCGGATGATGAACGAATTTTTATAATACCCATTAAATATCGAACCCAATTTAAAGGTGAATTTTATAGGATTAGTCCTCCAATTTTAGGTTTCAATATAGTATTTATTGATAAACTGGAAAAATTTAATAAATTAGAAGCTCAAATGAAATGGTTAACCAATTTTTTGAAAAATATTATTCCATTTTGTGATATTATCTATTTACGGCCTGAAATTGATCCTCAGGGGCGACGGACGACCCGGACTATTTTAGTTAATAATATGAATGTTCAATTACCTGATTTCTCATTACTAACTAAAAATAAAAAGCAAGATCTAAGAAATTATATCCATGAATGTAAATCAGAATTGATAAAAAATCCAATCGTTAAAATGATTCAAATAATTTCTTATTGTAGAGAAAATTTAGAATTAAAATTAACCAATTAATTTAAAAAGCGTACAATTAATTTAAATTAATAAAAAAATAAATGTTTTTTTAAAAATAAATATTTTATTAAAGTTCTTATTAGAAATTCACTACTTTTTAATTAAATAGAGTATTTATTTTGATTAAAATTTGAATGTAATTTCATAACTTTTTCAAAATTTGGTAATTTTGAATAATGTATTTAAATCATTTTAAAAATATTATTTTATAAATGAATTTGGAGTGAAAAATATAATGAGTGAAGACTTTGATATTAAAGGTCCAAATAGCCCTTTAAAAGAAAAAATAGAGAAGCAACGAGTCTATTTTATCCGCAAATTAGTAGACCGTCATCAAGCACAAACTTTAATTGAACAAAAAAAGGGAAAATTAACAAAAGCTGGTAAGAATGTTAATGATGTTATTATAAAATCATTAGAACCTGGGTATAATGCATATATAAGAGTAAGAGGTGAATATCGGATCACTTATCTCCGAAAAAAACATATCTCAATTACAACAGCGTCTAATGTAATAGGGGCTAAAGTATTTGATGAAATTATTGATTTAGGATCACCAGAGCCATTTACCAAAGGAAAAAGTAAAGGAAAAACCCTTACTATTGACTTTGTTGAAAAAATATTATATCAAGCTGAGGATGAATTAGCTTTTGATCCGCAAGGTAAAAAAATTGACCCTCAAGAGATTGTACAGATGGCTTTAGAAGATGCCCCAAGCGATTTTCTTGAAACTCATAAAGATCAAATTGCAGTATTAAAAGTAAGCCCAGAACTTGCAATTGAAAAGTTACGATTGGGCATAATGAATAGGCCTACTGATGCTCAGAGAATTTTAGAAGAAATTTTTGAAGTACCATTAATCCAAATTGTTTTAAGTCCAGTTTTCAATGTTATATTAGAATATAAAGAAATAAATTATAAAGTATTGGTCGATGCTGTTTCCGGGAAGGTTATGAAAGTTTAAATCTATAAATACTTTTTTTTCATAATTTACATTTATTATGGGTGTAATCATTCTAAATAAACCCTTTCTAATATTTCAAACTGAGATAATATATTATTATTAATTAAAAAATTTATTTAATTATTAAAGAACTACGCATATTTTAACAGCATTAAAGTTATGACAGAAAACCATAAAAAAAATTAAATTTGGGATTTATTAATTTTATTGGATGATTTATTAACTGATTTTCTACTTACTATTGGTAAAATAATAGGTTTTCCTTTACAATAATTCAAATTTGAAATATTTTAATTCAATAGCTTTTATTTTTTTGTTAATTAAACAATGCTTAAAAACCAAAATGTTATTATTAACAAAATTATTCCAATCGATAGCGAGATAAAATAATATATTTTATTCCATTTGTATATTTTCAATCCATCTAATACCAAAACAGGTATTAAATTGAAAACACCCAGATTAATGTTCAAGGCTGTACCCATTAAAATTGTGAAACCCCATAATTTTGTTGTGTAATTTAAATTCATTACAAAATTGATACCGAAAAAAAGTAAAATAATACCTATGACAAAATTGACAATCGGCCCAGCTATAGCAATTTTACCCATTTTCTCCCTATCTTTATCTGGATCAATTTCTGAAATCATAACGGCTCCAGGTAAAACAAATTTAATGAATGGTATGGGAATAATTGTAATCGCAGTAAGTATTGCTGTTCTTTTAATCAGCCGAAATTCAGACCAACAGTTAATGTGAATTCCTACAAATTTATGTCCTAATTCATGGAATAAAAATCCAGGAACAACTATACCGCATAATACAATAATTTGGGCAAGAGAAAAATTAAACAAATTAGGAAACCATAACATATATGAATAAAACATGGAAAATGATACTCCAAACATTAAGAGTATACCAATACTCAAGTGATAAAGTTCTTTTTTACTAAAATATTTTAAAACTGGTTTGTCTGGTCTATTAATTTTATATATTGGTATTCTCTCTTCATAATAGATATTCCCATTTTCGTCATAAAATGGACCACTAATATTTGGGTTATCTTCTGGAGGCTCCCATGGAACAGTTTCTTGAACTGATGATATAGGTGCAGATGCTGTATATTCCGGTTCTTGATATATATCTACAACATTTGGTTCATTTTCTAAAGTAATTGCTTCTCCAATTTTTGGGCAATTATGGTTCTCGGGCAGTCTATGTTTTGAACAAAATAATCCACCGCAGTATTTACACTTAAAAGGCATATATACTTCTTTACCACATTTCTGACAGTTTGTCATTGTAAGACCCTTTCCTCGATAATATTATAATTTTAATCCACAATAAGGACATAATTGATAATCTGGTCTTATTTCTCGGTTGCAGCCCGGGCAGTATTTTTGTTTTAGTTGTTTAGCACAAATTGGGCAATAATAAAATGATTCTTCAATAGGACTTTTACATCTTGGGCATGTCCCAGCTTCTTGACCTGTAGATGTTGTCGATATTGTTGTAGAAGTCCTAGGTTGCATCAATACATCATATTCTGATGCAGTCTGAACTGGTGTCGTTGTTATATTTGAAGAAGAACTGGGTGCTGGAGCATTTGCTGAGGATACACCTTGTTTTTCAGGCATTGGTGGTTCCATTAATGTAGGACGTTCAGCTAAAGGTCCTCGCTCTCCCTGCTTTATTAATAATTTAACTGTTTTACTTATTTGATATGGATTTATCATAGGAATTGCCACTTCTTGCATAATAAATCCAATAATCGTATTTCCATTTAGTTCAGGTTCTGCTAAAACTCGGTCTGCAATAATTTCTCGCCCTTTAACGATCCTAACCTGCCACTTATTTGAGCTAATTTGTTTACCTAATTGAACAAGATAACTAGTACCTGGAATTGGAAGCGGAGATGAATATGGGTTAAAATCTTTATCATCTGACATAAAAAATTCCTCAAATATTTTTACTCTTTTTATATGCTTCAGTTATTCTTTCTTATTTGAATAATTTAAATTCGAAATATCACTATAAACGATTATGAGATTATTTGTTTAAATATTTATAGACTATGGTAAAATAGATTTTGAAAATCAATAAATAATATTTTAAATGGATTTTTTTTTAAAATTATTTCTCTTTAAATATTTTCCAAGCTAACTTAATATCTTCACCATTTATTATTTTATGTTTCCTATGTTTTACCATTTCTAATGCAATTTTCGAGATTTCAATACCAATCTTTTCTAAAATTTCCGCTAAAGTTTCAGCTGCACTCTCAGAAACTCGATCCACATCGGCTTTTCGAATTATTCTGTCAACTGGTGCAATTGGTAGAATCCTATCTTTTTTAACCATATCTAAATCACCCATTTAACAAATTATAATTAATTTTTAAATTTTTTTTTAAAATCATTATATTTTAAAGAACAATAATATTTAAAAATCAATTAATTTAAGTTCTCAATTTTTTGGGTTGTTTTCTTAAATTTTTTCAATCTTAGTATTAATAAACTTAAATTATAATAATGATTTTAAATAAATAATGAGATTATTCCATAAATTAAAATACCTATCGTTGTAGGAATAATTAAAATATATTGAATTGGAGGAATATAAAAAAATGCCCAAAAATATGATGGCCAGGTTATTTGGCCAATTGATGAAATTCCTATTGTTGCAAAAATATCTTGCGTATCAGCTATTATAATTGATGGCGGCACAAAAATTAAAAATAGGCCTATCATTAACCAAAAAGATAATTGGGCTGTAAATCCACTTAATCCTTTTTTCTCGGCTATGAAATTATTTGAAACTCCAATTCTTATGAATTTAAAATTATTGAAAAAATAATCAATAATTAATAATATACCAATAATGAAAATAGAAAAACTTAAAACAAAAAACAAAATTCCATTGGCTATCAAAGGCATTAATATGTATAAAACTATTCCTGTAACAAAGATAATAATTAAATATTTCTTATTTTTTATTTTAATATCGTAAATTTCAAGTAATTCTAAAATTAATATTCCTACCAAATATAATGCAGATAATAGAAATGATAGACTCAAATTAGTTGGAAAGTTTTCTGTGCCCCAAAATAAATAATAAAATAGTCTTTGTGGAGCAAATGTCGGAGATATAAGTAAAAATAAAAGTAATCCAAGAAAAACACCTTTAAAGTACCAATTTTTTATATTATCTATCTGAGTTAAAATAACTTTATCTTGATATTTAATGAATGATTTTATGCCTAAAATTATAAATAGAAATGATAAAATAATGAGAATTAAGAATAGATATGGATAATATTCAATAGGAAATAATAATATTAGAGCAGAAGCAAAAACTATTGAATAAATAAAACTCTTTATTTT
>SUPR01000171.1 GCA_005191425.1 Candidatus Helarchaeota ASGARD archaeon Hel_GB_B | reverse complement strand
TTACAAAATATCATATCTGAAACATTAAATGTCCCTGTATTTAAAACTCATTTATCGAATAGCAGAATAATCGGTATTTTAATGACAGGAAATTCGAAGGGTATTCTATTACCAAAAATTGTTGAAGGAAAAGAGCTATCAAATTTTAAACAAATCATAATTGAGTTAGACTTAGATATACAATTAGAGATAATACCGTCCGATTTAACTGCACTTGGAAATAATATTTTAATAAATGATAGGGCTGCAATAATAAATCCAGATTATAATAAAAATATTATTCAAATTATTAAGGATACATGTTTAGTTGATGATGTAATTCAAGGCACGGTTGCAGGATCAAAACTTGTGGGCTCTAATGCCCTATTGACCAACAAAGGACTTCTTGTTAATCCCAATTCTTCGATTGACGAATTAAATTTTCTTGAAGAATTTTTTAAAATAAATTGTGATATTGGTTCAGTAAATCAAGGAGTAGACATGGTTGGGTCTTCAGGTATCATTGCAAATAGTTATGGCGCAATAATAGGTAGAAAAACAACGGGCCCTGAACTTCAAAGAATTTCTACAGTTTTAGATGTCTAATTATTTCTATTAAAATTCCAAATAATTCGAAAAAATCTTATAGACCAGATGCTTAGCTGAATAAAAATCTGAGATTCGCCCATTCCATTCAGGTAAAAAATGATTTCCATATTTTTTTTCAAATTCAGAAATAAAATCTTTTAAAGCTTGCCTAATTTTCTCGGTTTCTTTATTCACAATTAAAATACCGATTAAATTCTTATTTAAAGAATAATTTAATTCTAATTCACCATATTCAAACATTAATTCCAGTTCTGTGTCTTTTTGCTCTTTAGTACTTAACTCTATATTTTCAATCCTATCTCTTTTAGTTAATTCTTCCAACAAAATTGAAATTCCATTAAGGGCACTTGTAAACATAGTTAGATCACCAATTTCGATAGGTCTGAAATTGAAGGTAAATACTGCCCTCCCATCAGGCATCATGATGAATAAATAATAAATTAACGGTCTAAAAATCATATCTTCATCAATGGCTTCTTCAATCACTGTTTCTATTTTTCGTTGTCCTTTAGTCGGTAGAATTTTGATTAAAATACCAATAATATTTGACTTTTTATAATTAAAATTATTACTTCTTGGTTCAATATATTTCCAGATTTCCCTCAGTTCAAATTCTGTAAACAATATATTTAATATTTCATCAAGTCCTAGAACTGTATCATATAAGAGTATCTCCACCATCTGTTCTTTATTCATGTTTTCAGGGTTTTTATCTGCAATTTTAAGTAATTTTTCCAGCTTTTCTAATATAACAAAATCGGAGTTTAATAAATCATCGATTGTCTTAAATTTTACCATAATTATCTTCCATATTTTGATACTATGATGAAAAAACTATTATTTTCTGAAATCAATTACTGAATTTTTATTTATTAAATTTTGTATCTATTTAAAATAATATTAATTATTAATAGAAAATAAATTATTATAAAAAGTTATTAAGTTATCACCGAACTTTATGTAATAAGATATTGGCAACTAATTTAATTTCCTCAACTCCTACAGCTCTAACTTGAATATTTGGGTCATGAATTTTATTTAATGCCTTTAAAGATGTATTTATAATTTGTTTTAGTTCATTTTCTTTTAAATGTTCTATAATAGTGTCATATCTACTAACATTAATTGCTGCCCTATAACCACCTATGCCAGCGCTAACTCCTTGCCAATGCTCTACATAAGTTTCTATTTCCTCGATACGCTGCGATATAACAAACCAATCAAACATTAGTAATATTCGTTTCTTATTTTTTTGTGCTTTAAAAATTTCAACAAGGCGTTTTAACCGGGATGGATATATTCTCTTCAATATCTTCTTTTTTTCTTCAAAATTTTTTGGAGGTTCCTTACCACAAACTTTTTCGACTATTTTAATTATGATTTCAGAGTATTTTTCTATTTCTTCATTTCTTTGTTTTAATCGTTCTTGAGTTTGTTCATCTAAGTGTTGGTCTGGTTGGGACTGAGATGATTGGCTTGCATTTGAAGTTTCGATTTGTTGTTCTCTCCTTGCTGCTGTATCAATTGGATTTATTACAGACGGTGGGGCAAGAGCGGGTGCTGTAACTGGGAGTCCTAATTCATTTTGAATTTGAAGATAATTCATATTACTTAATTTTATTAAAGTCTCTGTATTATTAATAGCCATTATTTTATCTTGAATAAAATCTCTTATAGAGGGTGGTAGTCTGGCTAGAATTCCAGCTTTTATATCATCATTTATATCTGTAGGTCGGTTAGTAAATGGCGATTGAAATGAATACATGGATTCTACAGAAGTACCTGGTATCTCACTTTCAAATGGCATTCCAATTGATTCCTGTTCATTTTCAATTCCCAGCTCCCTGAGAAAATCATTATATTCCATAGTAGCATATTTGATTAATGTATTAACATCTTCAACTTCATTTAATTTCTCTTCAATTTCATCTTTCAAATTTTCATCGGGCACCATTGCAAGAATTCCTGCAATAACATCTCTTTTTTCGTCATATTCCTCAATTTCAGGGACTTCCACTTTTTCTTCAATACCCAGATCCGCTAAAAGTTCATTTAATGGTTTTTGACTCAGATCTATTAATTTTTCTTTATCAGTTATTTCATCTATTTTACTTTCTACTTTGTCTCGTACATCTTCAGGGACTATCGCCAGAATACCAGCTTTTAAGTCCAAACTTTCATCATATACAGGAACATTTTGTACATTATTATATGTCCCAATTCCTAAATGTTCATCAATTAAATCAGGTATTTTCTCGGGATGATTTGCATTTATGATTACAATTCGTTTAAGAGTGTCATCTGGTACTATATTTATTGAAGTTAATATTCTATTTAGTATTTCTACTGGAAAACTCTTTAATAATTCTAATGAAATTCCTAAATGATGTGAAATAACGGGTGCAATTTCATTTTTCATACGCATTTCAAAGTCGTCATCTTCAAACATATAAATGAACACCAGAATTATTTGTGTGTTTTTCTCTTATTAATAATTATTCCTAGTTTTTTGATAATTAATTTAGTAAAACCAGATTAAAAAATTGTTTGTAAATATCAAATTAAAATATATTACTTTATTTGACATTTCATTATTCTTTACAATTAACATATAAATTTTTCAATTAATATCAATAAAAAATCTAAAAATTAATTAATTAATGAAAATCTTTAATAATAAAAATTGAGGAGATAGAAATTCTTATTATTTTTATTATTTTTTATACTTGTTTAGAATTTCTTCATTAAAATTAAATCCTAGACCCGGATTTGAAGGCAAAATTGCATTTCCTTCTTTATCAATTTCAATTTTATCTGTCATTAAAAATTCAGCGGGAATATAGCTATATTCCATCCAACGACAATTAGGGAGTGTACCAATAAGTTGTAGATTAGCGTATTGTATTGGCCCAAAGCCAAAAATATGTGGAATACACTCTATACCAAAAGATTCGGCTAACGATGCAATTTTTTTAACTTCTGTAATACCACCAGACCTTGTAACATCTGGCTGAATAATATCATATGCTCTTTTTTCTAATATCTCTCTAAATCTCCAAATAAATGCATCATTTTCACCACCTGCAATTGGAATATCTACTTTTTTTCGTAATTCCATTAAGTTGTCTAAATTATCACTTGGAATTGGTTCTTCAAGCCAATCTAAATCTAGTCTTTCGCAGACTCTTGCAATCTTTAATGCTTTTCTAAAATTATATCCCGAATTTACATCTGCCATGATATGAAAATTTTTTCCCCCTAGTTCTCTAGCTTTTTCTAATACTTTTATATCCCACTCTAAATTTTTCCCAATTCGTACTTTGACTCCTTTAAATCCTTGGTCCAATATCCCTTTAAAATATGCTTCTAATTGTCTTGGATTTACCCACCATGGAAGTGAAGCATATGCTGGTATTTTATTTCTAAATGCTCCAAGAATTTTATATACTGGTCTATTAACTTCTTTTCCTATTAAATCCCATATGGCACAATCAATGACTGAAATTGCGTGTGAAATCCCCAACAAAATCCGATTAACATTATTATATAAATCTCTCCAAATTTTTTGGACTTCAAAAGGATTTTGATTCACAACAAATTTTTTCCACCTTTCTATATGCGCGATTAATGCATTATCTGAATTGACAAAATGCGTCCCTGCAATACCTACTTTATTATTATCACTAAAAACCTTTACTATTGACCCAGTTACTTTAAATTTTGGCATTGCTCCAATTTTTATAGATAAAGGCCATTCAAACCATGCCGTTTCTAAATTTGTTATTTTCATATTTTTTCCCATTTATATTAATCTTAACAAAATCTTATTAAATAATTTTAAAATAAAATATCAATTATCTTCAAATATTAATTTATTAATTTATTACCAAATAAATTAAAATAATTTCTAATTTTTACTATTGATCTTGACAAATGACAATTATTAAAATACTTTTTTATCTTGAAATAATATTAATTAGTATTTTTTAAAATGATAAATATAAAACCCCTATGAAATTTTGATTAATTGTTCTGAAACAAGTATTTTATCTTATCACCTATAATATTTGCTATTCATTATGGAACAGATATTTATAGTAAATCTTATTCCTACACTATAATTTCATCTATTATCAATTTATCTTATTCAATAATTCCATTTCCATAGTTATTACCAATAATTTACCAAATTGTTTTTAAAAAATGATAATAAATTATTTTCTGAATTAATAACGATTTTTTATTTTAATAAGTCAAGAAAAGTGATATAATGACAAATGTTGATAATGAAAATATAAGGAAAAATGAAGATATATTAAGGTTTTCAGATGACTCCGCATATTGGTGGGTATTTGGTAGGAAAGGTGGAGATACTAGAGAGAAAATAATGAACTTATTATTAACAAGACCATATAATGCGCACCAAATATCTGAAATACTGCAAATGTCTTATAGAAATATAAAACATCATTTAAAAGTATTACAAGATGCTTCATTTATAATAAAAAATGATCAAAAATATGGAAAAATATATCTAGTGAGTCCAAATTTCAATCAAAATGTATATAATAAAATTTGTAAAAAAACATCTAGTTAATTGTTTAATTAAAATTTATTAAATTTCTATATTTTTAAACAGTAAAACAGCTTTTAGAGAATTGTTTACCCAATTAAATTGTATATCTTTTTATCTATGTTTTTGTGATTATTTATCGATCATATTATTGATTTGAAAATGAATAAGCAAAAATTTTTTTATAATAATTTTTTATAATAAACACATAACAAATTTTTAGGAAAAATTCATTTCCAATAGAAATCTTTTTTTATCACAAATTTAAATTTTTGAAAAAAAAAGAATATAAA
>SUPR01000170.1 GCA_005191425.1 Candidatus Helarchaeota ASGARD archaeon Hel_GB_B | reverse complement strand
AGAAAATTATAAAAATTTTAAAAAATATTTTGAAAAATATGGTTATAAAAATTAATTCTATCAAAATGAATTCTATTTAATAATAAAATATTTAAAAAATTATTAATTTTATCCTCCTAATAATTTAATAGTAGTTCTTAATAGAAATTTCATTAATTTATTTCTTGGAATTGTAAAAGATACATTAATATTCATTTGAGTTTCTCCAAAATTTTTTGATTTTAAATTTCTGTTATCTATTGAATTTTTATTGTGCTTTAAATTTATAATCTCCATCATATATTCACCTTAAAAATAACAAATATCTAGAAAATTTATCAATTCATGTATTATCTATATGTTATATTATCTACTTTTTAGAATCTGTTTAGTTTAAATATTAAAGAATAAAAAAAGAAGTGATAAAAATGGTTGAATTGACTTTTGAGAGAATATTAATTCTATTAATCACATTAATTTTTGTATTATCAATAGGAGTTCCTTTAATTTATAAAGCTTTAGAAGCAATCAATAATTTGTTTGATATGAATTTATGTTTTATAGAGTTTATTAGATTTATGTGAAATATTAATTTTTTATAAATTCCTTACTTTCTTGCCAAATAAATATGACATAACTAATCGTGCTGTATTTCTACCGCTATTTGTTGCTTGTTCTAACCCAACACCACCACCGCCTGGATATACATTTGCATCGCACCCAACGAAAAATAATCCAGGAATTGGTGATCTTGGATTTGGTTTATTATATCCTACCTGTTCAGGTATTTGTGCAAGTCCAACAGCCTCTCCACCTATCCCGGGTAATATATCACTAACAATAATTCTACCTGATACTTCACCAATTGTTTTTGGAGTTGCACGATCTGTATGTTCAATATGTTGAGATATTTCTGGAAATGTTTTAAACATACTATCTTCTATTTTATCAAATAATATATCCCATTGTTTCCTGTTTGGATTTGGAGGGGCTATTGCAGTTGCTAATATTGCTTGTTCGTTTGGTGGAGATAAAGAAGGATCATAGTTTGAAGGAATTGATATAAATACTGGTAAATTAATTGGTTTCATAAATTCTTCAAATGTAGTTTGGTCAATAGTATTCCAATCGAATCTTATATCATGATTTGCACCATAGATTAAAATTGAGCCATACTTTTTATTAATAATTTTTTTATTTAGAAAATATCTAATTCTAACACCTGAGAATGAAGGTATCAAATTTTTAACATAGGTAATATATTCTTTTGAGAAATATTCTGCTCCAACTAATTTTAATACCGTAGGTTGAATTCCAACATTTGAAATTATTGCATCCGCCATGTATATATTTCCATCTTTTGTTTGAACTCCTACAGCTCGATCATTTTCAATAAGAATTTTATCTACTTCTTCACCCATTTTTACTACAGAACCATTTTCTTCGACAGTTTTTGCCATTAATTCAGGTATATATCCAATACCTCCACTACAATACCCTGCATCTTTTGTATTCAAAATTCTTGTGAAATATCGAGCATATTCTCCTGCTGATGAGAATTTAGATGGATTAACAAACATCATACCACACCATAATGTTAAAAAGTCTTTGAAAGCTAAAGGAATATTTGGAAATTGAAGATTAAGCCACTCTTCTACTGTTAAATTATAAATTTGATCAAAATCATGTTCTTTCATCTCCATTAAATATTGAAAAGCCTTCATCACTGCTTCCATTTCTTCATTATTTTTAATCTGCATCCAATCAGCTAATCTTAATAATGTTCCAAAATCCATCTTAGTTTTAATCTCTACAGGACGTTCATCATAAATAAATAATGAACCTACTCTTGTTTGTAAAAATTTAATCCTATCAAATGCATTTATTTCTTTTAATACAGCTCCAATTTCTCCTGATCCACCCATACATAATAAATGTGAAAAAAAGTCAATTTTATGTCCATGTATATTTTGAGTAAATGCCTTCCCACCAAAAAATTTATTTTTATCTATTAGAAGTGTCTTTATACCTTTATTTGCTAAAATTGCTGCGCACGCTGCTCCGCCAAAGCCAGTTCCAATTACAATAGCTCCAAATTTATCTGGTTCTTGCCCTAACATATTCATTTCCTCTTTTATTTTAATTAAAAAATAAGTATAATTTAATTATAAAAATTGAGGTTTTGTATAATATTTTCCGCAATAAAACAATTAAATGAAAGTTTAATGTTTAAAAATCTTTATTTTTGATAAATTAATTACTTTAAAATATAATTATGGAACAAATTGTTAAAAAAATCATAAATCACTTGTTATTTTAAAAATTTTCTTATTATATTAAAAATAATTAAAAGTTCATTAAATTTATTTCCTAAAATTAAATTAATAATCTTTTTTTCTTTATCAACAATCCAATATGAGAACATTTATTATTTGTAATAGATAATTTATTTTAAATTAAATTCCATAAATAAATTTAAAGTATTAATAAATCAATTAATTAAAAATATTTTATTCATATATAATCTAAATAAAATAACTTAAATGAAAAATTACATTAAAAACACCATAGGTTTTTATAGAAAGAAATATTATATTAATATGGATATAAATACTATAAAAATCATTTAAATTGCTAAATATTAATTATAAATTCAAAAATATTCTATTTAACTTTAGAAAATTATTTCTAAAATATAAAAATAAAATAATTTAATATTAATTAACGATAATTTTAATGATAAACGGAAAAAATAGTAATAATTCATTCAAAAGTAGTTAATTTGCTATATGATTAAAGTAAATATGTATATGTTTGTTTTACGTCATTTTTAAGAATGTGGAAAGTTTAAACTTAATAATGGGAGATATAACCTACTAAAAAATTTAGATTAAATTAATAAAAAGATATTAATATAGATATAATTTATATAGTGGAAAAAGAAAATAATTTGAAAATTAAGGTGATATAATTTTTTTTAAAAAAATTAAATTAAAAATAGTATTTAATCCTTTATATTAAAAAATTAAAAAGTTAAAAGTGAATTTTATTGGATAGCGAAAGAAAACAACATAATAAAATGTATGATGAAGAACCGTGTTGTGATAATCCAGATATCCAACCTTGGAGAGGATATTACGTATGCAAGAATTGTGGTGTAGTATTTGATCAAGTATTCGAAGAAGCACCAAGACGAGCATTTACACCTCAAGAAATTGAACAAAGAAGGCAAACAGAACCTGTATATGGAACTCATGGTTCACGAACTGTAATTTCTAAATTTGATAAAGATGTATCAGCAGAACTAAAACAAAAATTCCGACGATTATCCAAAATACATCGTTCCACTACAAGTACATTTGAGCGGAATATGTCTATAGCTCAACCCAAATTATTAGGTTATGCTGCAGCTCTCGGGTTACCTAAAACAATTACTGATGAAGCTTTAAGAATATATGAAAAAGTTGTAACTAAAAAGTTAACAATGGGACGTTCAATCAATAATTTAATTGCTGGAAGTATTTATGCTGCAATTAGACTTAACGATATACCTAGGACTGTTGAAGAAATTTCAGAAGTAACACAAATTAATGAAAAGTTAATTACTAAAGCTTATAGATTAATCTTATCTGAATTAAATTTAGCTCCGAAATCAACATCAATTTCAAGGTTTATAAGTAGATACGGCGAAGATTTAGGCTTAAGTGCTGCAGTACAAGTAAGAGCTAATCAAATGATTGAAAAAGCTAAGGCTAATGGAATGCAAACTCTTGGTAAAGATCCAAAAGGTTTGGCTGCTGCAGCTTTGTATTTAGCAGCTAAAGAGGCAAATACACCAAAATCTCAAGCTATGATATCCAATGTATGTAAAATATCGGAAGTTACTTTAAGAAATAGAGCAAAAGAAATTAAAAAATTTTTAGAAATGAATAAAAATGAATAAAAAATATATATTTTTACTTATAAAAAGCTATAGCTTCTATTTCGATTAAAGCTCCTAATGGAATATTTGAAACTTCTACACAACTTCTTGCTGGCGGTTTCTTATTAAAATATTCTCGATATACTTCATTCATACTTGCAAAATCATTAATATTTTTCAAAAAAACAGTTACTTTTACTATATTATCATAAGATAAATCAAGAGAACTTAATATTTTTCCAATATTATCCAAACAAACTCTTGTCTGTTCTTTTATATCATTTTTTACTTCAATTTTACCAGTATTTGGATTTATCGGTATTTGTCCTGAGATGAATATAAAGTTTCCAATTTTAATAGCAGGTGAATATGGCCCTGCAGGAGGTGCACCATCTTTTGGAATAATTACTTCTTTTTCTACCATAATTTCATCTCATATTTTTTTATTATTATATATAATCTAATAATTAATTCCCTATTATTTTTCTTTTATGATTTGATATAAATTTTTTAATGTAATATCTAATCCATTAAAAATTGGATTGACTTCTATGCTATAAATTGGTTTATAATATTCTTCAATCATATTTAAAATCTGTATAGAGCTCTCTCTTTTTAATGGTTCATGATTATTTTTTGTCCCATCATTATCATGAACATGAACATATGTGAGTTTTTTATTTAGACTTTTTAATATCTTCAATTCTTTATTACCATATATTTTATAGCTACAAATAAAATGTCCTAAGTCAAAAATAAACTCAATATTTGAATCTATATCAAAAATTGAAATTAAATCGTCTAATTTTTCGCCTATATAATATCCTGGTAACTCTGAGGGTGGATAAATCCTTGCAGGAGGCATATTCTCTAATAATATTATAATATTGTATTTTTTAGCAAAATTTATTAATGTTCTAAATGATTCTAAAATTATTTGATATCTTATATCGATATCCAAATTTGGTGGGTATCCTTCAGGGTGTAATATTATATATTTTATATGATTATTTCCAGCAAATTCAATTAATTTTTTTAGAAAGTTGATACCTTTATTATAAATTAGTTCATCATCGGTACTTAATGAGTAATCACGCCAATGTGGATGGATTGCAATTATTGAATTAAATGATTTTAAGTTAAATAGTTCTTTAAAATGCTTATTATGAACTTCTAACATTGCTTTATTTGAAAGTGAAAATTCAATTGCTTCTTTTAAGCTGAAATTCTTGTTTATATGGTCTGAGCAAAATACTATCCTATTATTCATTTTTACCGAATAATTATTTAATTATTGTAGATATTGACAACTTAAGAACTACGAAGAATGTTTTAATTTTTTATGTTCTTTTAAACAATTAATTGAACAGAACTTTAAATTTTTACATTCTGGCATTTCGCAAACCTCATAAATTGCATCTCTCCCAAATCCTCTTCCACAAATAGCACATCTATCATGTGTATATAAAATATGCTCTTTATAACATTTATCTGAGCAAAACTTATTTCTACATAGTTTACATTTAATTTCGCTACCCCTATCTATTATTTTATTACAATTATAGCATTTAGATATGGTTTTTGCACCTAATCCATATCCTATTAAACTCCA
>SUPR01000169.1 GCA_005191425.1 Candidatus Helarchaeota ASGARD archaeon Hel_GB_B | reverse complement strand
AATGGAAACTATGACATCAGCAGGAAATGGAAATTATACGTATACATTTAAAGGGACGACCATTTCAACATTTAATTTTTATATTAACGCAACGAGATATGGATATAAAATTGCAGAAAATACATTGAATATTCAAGTAATAGAGTATCCGACTAATTTGGTATTGTATATAAACTCAACAATAACAAATGAAACGATGATTTATTATAATGAGAATTTGACAATTGAGGTATTATATAATAACACATATTTAGGAACAGGAATACCAAATGCAAATGTTACTTTAAATACAACAACTGAACTGACTGGGAATTCATCAGGTTTCTATTCGTATAGGTTCAATGGGACGCTTTTAGGCGATTTTTATTACGTAATTAACACAAGTAAATATGGGTATGTAGGCCAAACAATTACGTTTTTAATCCACGTAATAAGGAACCCAACGAATTTAGTATTATATATGAATTCTACAGTTCAAGTTAATAGGACTATATATTATAATGAGACATTAATATTAGAAATATTATTTAATAATACATATACAAGAGAAGGAATAAGTAATGCAAACGTGAAACTTAATGATACAATTGCATTAAATGGAAATGGGACAGGTTTTTATCAATATATATTTAATGGGACAAACCTTGGCGATTTTCATTATAGAATAAATGCAAGTAAATATGGATATATAAACGCGAGTTTAGAATTTGACATACATGTAATTGAAAGGAAAACAAATATTACGATATATGTAAATGGTTCGATTACAAATAATTGGTCGATTTATTATAATGAAACGATATTAATTACAGCATATTATAATGACACGCTAAGAAATGAAGGAATAGATGGGGCCTCAGTAAATATAACATTAAACCCAACTTGGGTTATGAATGAAGTGGGTAATGGAAATTATACATTCATTTTTAATGGTACTAATACAGGTACTTTCAATTTTACAATAAACGCAACGAAATACGGGTTTAAATACTACGAAACGACATTATCGATAAAAGTATTAGAAATTCCGACGCAATTGATAACAAACCTAAATACTTCTCAAAGAATTTATTTTGATGAATTTATCAATATTTCAGGAACATTTGTAGATACATATCATCATATTGGAATTGATAAAGAATCGGTTAACATCACAATATTATGGAATAATACAATAGAAAAAATGCATTATATTACTAATGGCTCTTATTATTACTTGTTTAATGCTTCAATTTGGGGTAGATATGTTTCTCTTCCTTATAATTTTACCATATTTATTAATGCTACATTATATGGATATCAAAAACAAAATGAAGTTCATTATATTCAAGTGGACCCAATTCCAACGAATTCAACAGTATATTTAAACAATAGTAGAACAAATTATTATATAATTAAAGCCAACGATACTATAGGAATCGTGATATATTTTGAGGATATATTACATTCGAGTCCAATAATTAATGGACTTGTAAATATTACATGTATAACGAATAGTATGATTGCCAATAATGCCCCAATGACTCCGGCTGGGAATGGAAATTACACATGGACTTTTGACCCTAATAGTTCAGGTGTATATAATTTTAGAGTAGATTCAGTTAAAACAGGCTACACATTAAACCAATCATTCTTTACAATTGTAGTTGGTTATACAAATATTGTTACCTATTTAAATGGAACATTACTTACTACTATAGATATATATTTTGATGAGATAATCAATATTACTGCATTCTATAATGATACTGCAATAGGTCAAGGAATAGAGTCGGCAAGCGTGAATATTACAGTCCTTTGGAATGATACAAGATATCAAATGGCTGAATTAGGTGGTGGAAATTATAGCTGGATCTTCAGAGCCCAAGATTGGTATAATAAAGTGGATTTGCCCTATGAATTTAATTTACTGATTAATGCTAGTAGGCCAGACAAACAATATGCAGAAAAAACAATTAAAATAAGAATAATAGAAAAATTAACAAATATTACAATTTATATGAATAAATCAATTGAATATAATATTACCTGCTATTATGGGACTAGCGTTCAAATTACTGCTTATTTTGAGGATTTAATAGATAATATTGGAATAATAAATGCTAAAGTGAATATAAGCGGAATTGAGATGACTGAAATTGGATTTGGTAATTATACATGGCTATTCCATGCAAATACGCTAGGGTTATTGAATTTTAAGGTAAATGGGACAAAACATGGTTATAAATATAATGAAACTTTTATTTCAATTAATGTAGTCTCCAGACCTACTAATATTATTCCATATATCAATGGACCATCGATAAATGAAACTTCAATTTATTTTGGAGAAAGTATCATTATTACTGCGTTTTACAACGACACCTACGATGGAATAGGTATTTCAAATGCAAAATTAAATATAACCCTTGGTCTAAATACCTGGTCAATGTCGGAATTAGGAGCAGGAAATTATTCATGGACTTTAATTGGTACTCAGATTGGAAATTTTCAATATACAATAAATGGAACGAAATATGGATTTATGAGTTCTGAAATAAAAATTATAGTTCATATTTTAGAATATCCAACAAATATTTCAATTTATGTTAATAATTCACTCACATTTAATTATACATTATACTATAATCAATCATGTACCATTACTGCATTTTATAATAATACTTTAAATGGGACAGGAATTCATGGCGCAGAGCTAAATATTTCCGATGAATTTAGCATTAATTCATGGAAAATGCAAGAAATAGGAAATGGGAATTATACCTGGACGTATAATGCCACTCAAATTGGAGACTTTAAATTCATAATAAACGGTTCAAAATATGGGTTCAAATTTAATAAGACAATTATTACAATCCATGTAATAAATTACCCGACTAATTATAGCGTCTACATAAATCAGTGTGTATTAGTAAATTATACCATATATTATAACCAATCTTGTAGAGTTTCTGTTCAATTTAATAATACATTTGATGGTTCTGGAATAATAAATGCTACTGCTATGGTTAATCTTGGATTAGATTCGTGGAAAATGCAAGAGATTGGGAATGGTAATTATACCTGGGTTTTCAACGCTACAAATATTGGAATACACTACCTGACTATTAATATATCGAAATACGGTTATTCAACAAAATTGATCAATATTACAATTAACGTGCTCAAAAGACTCACAAAATTAACGATTAAAATGAACGGGTCACAAGTTCTAGAATATTCACTTTATTATAACCAGTCAGTAATTATAGACCTGAATTATACTGATTTATTAACGGCTCAAGGACTCCCAAATGCAACTGTCAAGTTGAACTCCACGTCCTTTAAAGACCTTGGTAATGGAATATACAGACTAAAATATAATGGAACAGTAGTGAATAATTTTACATTTATAATTAATGCTACATTGAACTCAAACTATGAATCAAATATAACTATTATAAAAATTAGAGTTTTAAGCCGGCCAATTAAAGTTGAATTATATATTAATGGTGAATTAAAGGAACCTGAAGGATTAACTTTAATAATGAATTTAGGAGAAACTGTTAAGATTACAGTTATGTATAAAGACAATATAACGGGAAGACCAGTAAGTGGAGGCAACTTTTATGTTGATAATAAAAAGATTTTTGAAAACATGTCACAACCAGGACGATATGACTTTAATTTCACTGCAAATTTTACGGGCACCCATATTTTAAATATTACAATAGAAATTGTCGGATTTAAACTAACTTCGATCAGATTTGTAATCAATGTACCGTTTAAAAAAGTTGATTGGAGCTGGTTAATCGCTTTAATTGTGCTTTTTGTAATAATTGGAAGTATCAGTATAAGTAGTTATTATGTGATAAAACGTGGAAAACCATATATTATTTATAAAAAGGACAGGATTGAATTTATCATCAAGAAGTTTAATAGAGCCTTAAATTTACGTTGTATTATAATCATTGGTAGCTTAGAAGTAGATGGGAAAAATAAAAAGAAGGAGATAAGTTATATTAGATGCTTTGAAGACCCTAATAAAACCGGAGTTAAAGATGAAATTAGAAAACTAAGCGGACAGAAGTACCAAGAAATCTCTGCATTAAAAGAAATAGAAATAGATGAAATAGACAATATCTATGCAGATATCGGTAAAGTAAGAATTATGATATTAACTAAAATTTATGAAGATAAAGAGTTCAAAGACAACTTTATAAAGGCATGTAATGATATCAAAGAAGTTCTTGATAGTAAAAAATTAGACTATGAATTATTTGATGACATTTTTGATTTATACTTTAACTTAAAACTAATTTATCCATTTAAACTGACAAATGACCAAAAACGATTATCTAGTATATCAGATAAATTGAATAAATTAGCACTCAAGAAAATTCAAGAATATATTAATAAATCAATAAAAATACCTGAACATAAAATAAAATATAAAACATTTACTAAAAATACTGAAATTAATAATTTAGTAAAGCGCTTTAATCAATTAATTGGACAATATTATAGATTCCCAATTCCAGAAGATCAATTTTATATAACTGATATTTTACCAATATTAACGTCAGAGAAAAAAACCTCTTTAGAATCAATTCTTTTTAGTCTAATAGACTTTAGAAATAAAGGAATTATAATTCCGCAATTTAATAAGAACTTTTCTTTTGAGCTAGAAAGTAAACATAAGGAAGATTTCGATAAGACAGATAAAAAAGATACCTCAGATAAATTAAAAGAAACAGATGAAAAAGAAAGTAAAGAAATAAAAGAAAAAAATACTACAGAAAAAAGAATGAATGACCAAGATGAATTAGGAACACATGATGCCATTATAAATAAATTTAAAAATTTAATCGAAACATTACCTGGAAAATTTATTTCAAAAACAAAGATTGCAACTAAACTTAATATTAATGAGAAAACTGTGGAGGAATTAGCAGAAAAATATGGATATAAGACAACAAAAACAAGAGTTTATAAAGAAAAATTGTCCGACCATAAATGAACTACTTTAATTTTTATTTTCTCATATTTATTGAGTTTTTGTAAATTCTACTGCTATGTAAAATACTTATAAAATGATGAAGTTTCAAAAAGAGAATTTTATAAATGGTAATACAATAATTAAAATGAGATGTCTCCAATAGATTTAGATGAATTAAAAAGAGAATTACCAAGATTAATAAAAGAAAATGATGCAATAAAAGGAGCGATAATAACTGCATTATCAGGAGTAGTTGCAACAAGAGAAGATATTAAAGAAATAATAGACATAATGAACAAGCGTTTTGAAGAGGTTAATAAGCATTTTGAAAGTATGCAAAAACAAATGGACAAGCGTTTTGAAAGTATGCAAAAACAAATGGACAAGCGTTTTGAAAGTATGCAAAAACAAATGGACAAGCGTTTTGAAGAGGTTAATAAGCGTTTTGAAAGTATGCAAAAACAAATGGACAAGCGTTTTGAAGAGGTTAATAAGCATTTTGAAAGTATGCAAAAACAAATGGACAAGCGTTTTGAAGAGGTTAATAAGCGTTTTGAAAGTATGCAAAAACAAA
>SUPR01000168.1 GCA_005191425.1 Candidatus Helarchaeota ASGARD archaeon Hel_GB_B | reverse complement strand
TTTTGAGACCAAATCGCATAATTCAACCAATTTATCATATTTAATACGAAGCTTTAGTCCGTAAATAGCTCGTAAAGCTACAAGTACTTCTTCTAATGGTGTATTGCCACATCTTTCCCCAAGTCCTAATATAGTACCTTGGCATGCTGCAGCACCTTCTTCAAGACATGCTAGAGTATTTGCAGTAGCTAGTCCTAAATCGTTATGAAAATGCATACCTAATGCTACATCGCCCAATTTATCTTGTACCGTCCGATAAAACCATTTAGCAGAAAGAGGATTAAAGGAACCAGTTGTATCACTAATACCAGTCCCTGCCCAGCGATTTCCAGCAGCCTCCTTAACTGCTTTTATTATTTTTACGTAATAATCAATATCAGATCTGCTGATATCTTCCATTCCAAAAATTATCATTAAACCGTGGTCAGTTGCGTAATCAAGAAGTTCAAGATATTTATTGATATTTTCTTCAGGTGTTAACCCCATTTTTTCTCTTATGTGGAATTCTGAGCAACTGGTAAATAAATCTAACATTTTTGCATCTGCTCGGAGTGCTGCGTCAATATCATTCTTATTTGCTCGCGCCATAACAAAACAAATGGCTTTTGGAGCATTTGCAGTTATCATTTTACAAGCTCTTTCTTCTTCTTTTGAAACTCCAGGATATCCTACCTCGACTAAGGAAATACCTACTTCACCTAATAGTTGTACAATTTCCACTTTTTGTTCTGGCGTAAATACAACTCCTACTTGTTGTTCACCATCCCTACATGTTGTATCGCTAAATGTAATACTCGAAGCAAATTTGTAGTTTTTTGTTACCTCTTCAGCTTCTACAGCATAATTATGTGCCCAGCCTTTTTCATAAGGCATCCTATATTCTTCGGGTAATAATTTCAAAAATCTTTGTAAATTTATTTTTGGCATTTTTTATTTACTCCAATCGAATTTGAATTAAAATAGTTGTAATTAAATGATGTATTTATTTTTTATTCTATCTAAATTTTTCTTTTTTTGATTGTTTTCAAAATAATTACTTTTATCAAAATCGGATAATTTAACAATAAAAAATAAGTGATAAATTTTATAACAATAAAAATTATTTGAAAAATTGATTATCTTTTTCTATTTTTTAATAAAACTATTTATCATTTATTTATTTTATTAAATTGATTCATTTTATTTGCAAATCGAAAAATTTGACAATTAATAAGATTAAAAGTTAAATTGATTTAAAAAAAGAATTTGTAGGAATTAAATGAAATACATCCCACCACTAACTGGAATACATTGACCACTAATATAATCGCTATCTGAAGAGGCTAGGAAAAATGCTACATTTGCCACATCCTCAGGCAGACCAACAGGTTTATATATTAATGAAACCGGATCACTACTACCAGCAAGTCCTTCTATTGAAATATTTCCATATATTTTTGTATGAATCAATCCAGGACAAATTGCATTAACAGTTATTCTATATCTACCTAATTCTCTTGCTAAAGTCTGTGTCAGACTAACTACTCCAAATTTAGATGCACTATATGCACCCAATCCAGCTCTACCTCTACGTCCTGCTATAGAAGCTACGTTTATTACCTTACCTTTTAATTTATCTTTTGGAGCTTTATTTTTTGTCATTTTTCTTATGATATATTTTGATACAAGAAAATTACCTTTAAGATTTACATTTATTATTCTGTCCCAGGTTTCTTCCGGTGTATGAATTATACTGGTATAACTTGCGCCAATTCCTGCATTATTTACTAAAACGTCTATTTGGTCAAAACTTGAAAAAACCTTTTTAGCCATTTCTTTTACTTCATCACTTTTTGAGATATCTGTCTTAATAGCTATTGATTTCTGACCAAGTTCTAAAATTTCATTGACAGTTTTATTCGCATTCTCAAGATTGATATCGACTACTGCAATATTAGCACCTTCACGGGCAAATCTAAGTGCCATGGCTTTTCCAATACCATCGCCTGCACCTGTTATTAGTATATTTTTTCCCAATAATCTTTTTTCTAAATTTGACAATTAAACTAACCTCACTTTTTTAGTAATTTAGGTTCAATCTTTATTAAATTTATATAAAAATAAAATTTTATTATATGTTTTTAAAAAATGTTTATCTCTATTTTTTAAATTTTAAATTCTTCATAATTTGTTTTACAAGGTTGCGTATCTGTAACAAAAAATTGACCAGTTTTAGGTCTTATTATTATTGAAGCAAGAGTAACTCCTGTTTCACCATGATTACAAATAGTAAAATCATCAGGTATACCTTTGTTATCTTCATTATAATTTGAGGGATAATAATGATCACTCAAAATTTCTTTAAAAGTTTCAATTGTTATATTTCCTTTAAATTTAGATAATAACTCATAAGCTCTTTCATAACGCATCTTAGGAGATTTGATATATGGAATATGGCGCATTTTTTTCATCTTCCAATGACGATTGTCGGGAACATTATGGTCAAGAAATTTTTCAGTACGGAATGTATTAGTATGGGCTAAAATTCCATCTTCTGGCCTTCTAATGGAATAATCGTTATGAGTTGTTTCTATTACACAAACATTACCAGATTTATCTGCCATTCCATAGTGTTGAGCATTAGAACGAGCTGGAAAATTTGTAATAAATTCTATTGCTTCGTCAACCGAACTACAATTTTCTAGCATTTCTTGAACAAGAAGAGTCGGAGGAATTCCCTTAAACGTAAAGTCATCAGGATATTTTTCCCAAGTCCTAGCATAATTTATTCCTACAGCTAACCCTTTATTATTCAAACCAATATGAGTACCACCCAAAGGATATTGCGTTATACAAATATTCTTATATCTATCATCCGGCTCGGATAACCGCACCATTTGATATGGCTGGAGAACATTGGGAAAATCATAATTGCGTCCATACATTATAGACCCATCTGCCGTAGCTGGAGGTATTGCAAATATTTTTGTACAACCTGTAGGAGGAATATAATAAGAGGATTTTGGATTACCAGTGAATACCTCAATATAGTGTAGTCCATATTGTAAATTCATACCAATTTTTGCCCCTTTTGCAATACCTTTCATTCTTTCCAACTGATTTGGAATATATTTTTTAATTGCTTTTTTAATATTTGATTTGGCTAAGAGACCAAGTACCGTCTTTATAATAAAAGTAGGAATAAACCGTGGTTTTACCTCTTGAAAAATTTCGCTATGTAATACTTTATTTACTACTTTTTTAATTGGTAATTGTTCACCTTGTTGTATTCCCATCTCATAAAAATTTCCTTTTACATGAATAAATTTCACCATTTTTTTATTTCACCTAATTATTAAAATCCTAAAATCAAACATTACATTATTCAATCAGAATAATATTTTAACTGAAGTTTGTCACATAAAGCTTCAGCCGCTTTGATCTCAGCGGTCTTTTTTTTGGAACTTTTACCATATGCAATTTCTTGTTCTGAAGGGTCACTCTTAGATTTGGAGCATAAAACTTTAACATAAAAAATTGGTCTATGTTCTAGCCCTTCTTTTTTTATTACTTCATATTTTGGAGTTTCTAATCCTCTTTTTTGACAATATTCCTGTAAAACTGATTTGGCATTTTTTATACCAATTCCCAACTCCTTGTTAATATCAATTAAATTATCACTATCTAATTTTGCTCTATCGGATGTAATTAATTGAATATTTTGGTCTTTTTCAATATATTTTTTAAATTTTTCCCATATTTCTTTACTTTTATCATAACCAAACTCTAAAAATAATGCTCCAAAAAAAGCTTCTACAAAACTTGCTTTAATTCTTGCGGATAATTCACCATCTTTAACTATTCGGACCAATTCAATTATTTCTAATTTATCAAAAAGTTTTGATAATGTTTTATTATTAACCAACTTTTTTCTTGCTTCGGTCAATACCCCCTCTGAGCCACTCAGTTGGGTTAATAATATATGAGCACTTGCTAAACCCAATACCGCATCACCTAAAAATTCAAGACGCTCAAAATCATTTGCATTTGATGCCAGCCCGAAACTTGTATATGAAGGATGAGTAAAAGCAGCAATAAAGTTATCTAACTGATTTTCTTCGATTATTATTTCATTGCTCCTTAACCAATTTAAAATTTTATTTTCTAAAGAATCTGATATCATTTTTTTAAAGTTAAACATTTCATTTAATTATATCCCCACATACATATTTATATAATTTTAATAATCACAAGGATAACTCCAGCAATACTTATTGAATAGAATTTTTTAACAATTTTTTAAAAAATATAAATTTATTTAACTTGTATCAAAAAAGGACATTTCTTATAATTTAATTTCTTATTTTTTTTCTCTCTATATCAATTAAAATGTAGAACTTTTTATGTAAATTTAAAATAAATTAATGGAACATTTTTTTATATTTTTGAAATTAAAAAAGTATTAATTAAAAACCTAAATTTCAATTTATTCAATTTTAAGGTAATTCAAATTGATTAGCTCAATTATAATTCTAAATATTAGTTCGTTTATTGTGATTATTATTGTATTAATTTTGACATCAATACACGATTATAAAAGAAGGACAATTTCTAATTATTATTGGATATTTCTAATGATTTTTGGTATAATTAAAATCATTTTAACAAATATTCTTCCATCTGAGATTTTTAAATATAATACAGGACAATTATTTTTATTATTTCAAATGCCTTCGATTTTATTTGGACTTGTAATTAATTTTATTTTATATAAAAGTGGACTTTTTAGTGGAGCAGACTTTAAAGCTGTTTTTTCCATTTCATTGTTTATTCCAACAATAAATGATATTTATATAAAACAAAACCTGGATTATTTAGCAAGAATATTTTGGTATCCGATATTATCATTCTATTTAAATTTGGGATTACTTTTAATATTTTATTCTTTAATAATTTTCATCATAAATTTATTTAAATGTCATTTTAATTTTTCTATATTTTTTGAAGGTCATGAGAATTTGAGTTTCTTAAAAAAATTAGTTATATTATTTTCCAGCTTTTGTATTTCTTTTGATAACACCAATTTTCGATATTATTATGTCAGGGAAAAAATTGTTAACGGAGAATTAAAAATTCAACTTGGATTTAGCCGAACAAATAGAAAAAAGAAATTAAAAGAAAATCAAAACAATTTCGAGTATTTGTTGAGCTATAACAGAAAAATAAAAATTGGACTCGAAAATTTCTTTGAAAAAAATCAATTAAAAAGAAGGTGCTATTGGATTAATCCAATATTACCGTTAATTATCTTTTTTACAATAGATCTTATCATATTAATTGTATTTGGAGATATTATTTTATCATTGAATTATGTTTTTTCAATATCAAGATAATTTAATCGAAATTCGACCTTTTTTTTTAAGACTTATTTTCATTATTAATTATACAAGGTATCAACTCCAATTTTTTCGTTGGAGTCCTTTAAATTATGATTGATTTAAATTTTATTTTCTTATTTTTAGTCGATGAAACGTTTATTAAAATTAATGGACGTGTTTGGTATCTCGTGGTGGCAATCAACGAAGATAG
>SUPR01000167.1 GCA_005191425.1 Candidatus Helarchaeota ASGARD archaeon Hel_GB_B | reverse complement strand
AATTAATGAATTCAATTCATTTTTTCTAAAATTTTATGAAATTTCTTCCATTTTTTAATTCCTTTTCTATATATTTTTACCATCTTCTTATCAGGGAGCAAAGTTTTTTTAAGATGGCTCATTGAATCAATTGCACTTTCAAAATTATCAAATAACCCTGCCCCAATGGCAGCACAAATTGCTGCTCCAAGACCAGTAGATTCTGATTGCTTAAAAATTTTAGTTGGGCGGTTAATTGTATTTACTACAATTTCGTTGAATTCTGAAGAATTAGTCAGACCACCACTTATATTAATTTCCTTTATTTCTATGCCTGATATTTCTTCTATTTGGTCGCAATTTAATTTTAAAACATACGCCATATTTTCTAGGTAAGACCGGAGGATTTGTCCTTTAGCATGGTTTTTTTCTGGCTCTATTGGTAATGGAATTAGAAATCCGCCATAACCCAAGGGCTTGATTTCGCTCCAATCACAAATCATTGGCCCTAAAAATGCAAAACATCCATTTGAGCCTGGTGGGATAGACCTAACCAATTCATCCATGAATGTGAATGGATTTTTATTTAGGCTTTTAGCTTTTTCATATTCATATTTAGATAGAGTATCCCGCAACCACCGAAATATTTTTCCTGAAGGACCAGAGTTAGCCTCAATATTCCATTTTCCTGGAATAAGATGACAATTAGTCCATAATTTTTTTGAATTGAAAATTGGTTTATCAATTACCATTTGAATGGGTGTCGTAGTCCCAGTTATTATTCCCACATCACCTTCATTAATTAATCCCATTCCTAAAAGACAGCATTCACTATCACCCCCACCTACTACCACTGGTGTTCCTTCAACCAGTCCAGTTTTAATAGCAACTTCCTTAGTTATTTCACCAACTTGAGTCCCAGCATTATAAATTGGTGGATAAATATTTTCAGGTAAATCTAATAATTGTATTAATTCTTTTGACCAAATACGTTTCGTAACATCAAAAAGTTCTGTTTCACAAGCGGAAGAGGGGTCACTACTATATTTTCCCGAAAGTTTGTATATAATCCAATCATTCATCATCAACAACATATGAATTCTTTTATAAATCTCTGGTCTTTTCTCTTTAAACCAAGATATTTTTGCTGAAGCAAATAAAAAAGGTGGTAATCTACCTGTTATTTTATAAATTTTATCTCCATATTTTTGAAGTATATCCATACCTTGACTTAATGCACGCATATCATCCGCTGGTGCAGAGTAAAGTTCTTTTCCGTTTTCGTCCAGTAAAATTACTCCTTCACGATATGATGTGGCTGAAATTCCCCGGATTTTTTTGGGGTCGATCTTTGAGTTTTGAATTGCAAGTTTAATTGTTGTTATTATCTTTTCCCAAAAAGTATCTGCATTAAATTCTTTTGCCATATATCCTAAATCTTCGCGATTCTCAAATTTCCATTCGCTATATTCTAATGATATTAACTCCCCTTCTGTATTAAAAATTAAACATCTTGAACCTCCAGTCCCTGCATCAATTGCCATTAAATAATCTTCTGACATTATAAAAACCTATCATTTCTAAATATCATTTTAAATTAAATTTGGTTAATACATCTTTATTATATACATTTTTTGGAACTCTTCCATCTAAATATAATTTTATATTTTCTACAATCATCTTAGAATGATTAACTATTGTGTTATAAGTAGCTCCTCCAATATGTGATGTTAAAATCACATTTAAATCACTAGGCAATTTTAAAAGAGGCGATCTACGACTCAAAGGCTCTTTCTTATAAACATCCAATGCAAGCCCTGCAATTTTTTTATTGATTAAAGCGTCAATCAAAGCATCTTCATCGACCAAATCTGAACGAGCTGTATTAATTAGATAAGTAGTCGGTTTAATCAGTGAAATCATATCTTTATTTATCATACCTATTGTCTCCTTGGTTACTGGAGCATGAATCGTAATAATATCTGATTCAGCCATCAGTGTTTCTAATTCTACTCTTTTCCCTTTTATTTTCTCAATTTTTTCTTCTGCTACATATGGGTCGAAAATGTATAAATCTGGTTCAAAACATTGCAATCTCTTGGCAACCTCAAAACCAACTGCTCCAAGTCCGATTATCCCTATTTTTTTATCTTCTAATGTAAATCCTCTATATTTTGTATATTGTTCGAATTGCAATTGGTTATCGTACTTTTTATTTTTTACAAGATTGTTGGAAATTATAATCCTTCTTATTAAATTAATCATTAAAGCTATAGTCAACTCTGCAACAGAGGACGCATTACGACCCGGCGTGTTTATTATTAATACTCCATTTTCAGTTGCTTTTATGGGGTCTGTAACTGCTACAGGATTACCTCTACAAACTCCAAGGACTTTTAATTGAGGTACTTGTAATACATTTTCAAAGATTTTCTCCGCCTCTACCACTAATATTTCAATATCATCTTTTGGTATTCTCTCAACTAATTCATATGGTAATAACAATTTACCCGTCTCTGTCCAACTTTCATAAAAAACCTTAATTCCTCGATCTTCTACCTTTTTAAGCTCTTTTAAATTTTCATCATCAAATGGTGCGGTAATCAATATATTGCCCATAATATCATCTCTATTTTTTTATATCTAATGAGTTTTTATAAATTAAATATTTATAAAAAGTTTATAAATTTGATTTGTATTTTTAATTTTACTAGTAAGATGAGTGTGCAAATTTTAAAATGTCTTTAAAAATTGAAGATATAATGGTTATTGATGTTAAGACTGCAGATATCACATCAACTATTACTGATATTGTTAAAGAAATGTACAATAATGAAATCGGTAGCGTTATTATTACAAAAGACAATAGACCTATCGGTATTATAACTGAAAGGGATATCGTCCAGAAAATTGTAGTCCCTGGTAAAAATGCTAATGAATTGCAAGCTCAAGATATTATGTCTACTCCATTAAAAACTGGAAGCAAAGATATGTCCTTATTAGATGCAATAAGAATTCTAGTCTTAAATCGCATAAAAAAATTACCAATTATGGATGATAATGATAACTTAATTGGAATAATTTCTTTATTTGATCTAGTAAGGTGGACTCCTCTTGTTCAACAGATGGACATGGAATAAATTCACATCCAAATAATTTTTTTAATAAATAAGATAATATTTTTTTGTTTAATATATAATAAATAATTTCATTTTTAGAGAGATAAAATTAAGAGAGATTTTTTAATATTAGTAGAAATAAGGGGAGTATACATGGGATATTGAGCAAAATGTTGCGAAAAATATTAAAAGTAAATATAAATCTATTATAGTAAAAATAGTTGAATTATATTATTATATTTATGAATAAAGTAAAGAATAATTATAGAATATTTTAATAAATTTCCTTTTAATTTAGCGTATTTTGATTTGACGAAATCATTTTAATAAAACAAATCCTTTATCTAACTAATTAATATTTAAAATAGACAATAAATTAATTAGGAATATTTATAAATGCTAAAATATTTTGTTTCCTAAAATTTTCGTTTAAAGGATTTGTTAAAGCATGAGCGATATTGAAAATCCATTAAAAATAGTGGAATCAATAGATCTGGAAGGGCATAAGAGTCGTATTTATTGTTTGGACTTCTCTCCTGATGGTAAAAGTATTGCATCAGCTGGATTGGGCAATGAAATTCTTATTTGGAATTTGAGCAATTATGAATTAGAACAAAAAATAGAAGATGATTGTTCAATTTACTTTATAAATTATTCTCCAGATGGAAAAAATATTGTTACCGATTCATCAAACAAAATCAAGATCTGGAATATTGAAACTGGAGAATTAATTCGTGAAATCGACCCTAATGGTATGAAAATAAGTTCCCCAAGATATTCTCCAGATGGTAAATTTATTGTAACTGGAGGTGAAGATGCATTAATAAAAATTTGGAAATTACCAAAAGGAAAATTATTGAAAAAAATAAAAGGGCACGAAAGTGGTATAAGTTCAGTCGATTTCTCACCTGATGGTAAATTATTAGCATCAGGTTCAAAAGATCATACCCTACGTATATGGGAATTTCCAAGTGGAAAACAAATTATATCTTTTAAAGGGAAAGATTATGTTTCTCGTTTATTTGACGATAAAAAAGTGCCACCCAGTTATCGAAAAAAATGGCAAATTTTTTCAGTAAGATTTTCATCGGACGGTAATTTTATAGTAGCGGGGGCTCTAGATGCAACTGTTAGAGTATTTAATTTAAAAACACTTAAATGTATAGTAAATCATAGCGGACATTTTGGTTTAGATGGATATAGATGGGGAAAAAAACAAACTGAAAAAGAAGTTCCGTTATCTAAAGGTTATCATGGCTCCGTAAATGCAGTTGATTTTTCTCAAGATGGACTAACGATCGCATCGTGTGGACAAGATGGAACATTACAATTATGGGATATTAAAACAAGTGAGTTAATGTATATATTTTTCTATAAATCGATCTTACATGATGTTAAATTTTCTCCAAATGGGATGTATTTAGCTGTAGGTGGAAGAGACAAAATATTACATTTAAAAAAGATTTTATATGAATTAAAAAAGAAGGAAGAAAAAGAGATAAAAGATATTACAAAAGAAATATTGGATGATCTGGAAATAAATAAAAAATCTGAAAAAGTTTTCAGCTTAGATGATTTAATTAAAGATTAAATGGATGCTTATTTTCCAAATTTCAATTTGTTTTTTCAATTCTGGTTATAGACATCATACAATCAAAATTTCTTAAATGGATTTCCATATAATGAATACACTCCCCAATAAATTGGACTTTTAAAAGTTCCATTATTGAGGTCATAAACATATTTGCGGGCATTAAATAGGCTATCGCAGACATCATGTCCATTTAAAAAATTCTCATAAAATTTTTTCATAAAATATGGTGCAACTTCATCAGAGAGTAGCCAATTAGTAGCAATGATGGATGTTGAACCAGCTAATGTAATACCCCTAATAATACCTACCAATTCATCACCAACATTAAATTCACTTCTAGCTGTTTCACATGCGCTCAAAATGAAGAGCGGCGTCGTACTAAATCTGGTATTTATTATATCTGTTATTGTTAATAATTCATAACCCTCTCGGTCATAAAAAAGAAGTCCACTCATCCATGAATCCTCACCGATTAAGTTGTAAGTTCCATGGCCCGCAAAATGAATAATACCATATGGATTTTTCAATTTATCGATAAAATTGGGTTCATTAGCTTCCTCATGTTTTAGTAAATCATATTTTGAATTTGTGCCTTCGATTAAAGAAATAATTGATTTGATTTCATAATCTGCACCAGGTAAATCTAACTGTTCTAAATTAAAATTTGGATTTGAAATTAAGAGAAATCCCTGATCTTGTTTTTCTCGGTTTATACATGATTTTAAGATTGAGAGTGAATAACTCCTAACAATCGGGACTTTTAACGAAATTTTTTCAACAATTTCCCACGGATAAAGGTGTAATATATCGTGTGGAATTAGTATTAATTTTTTCTTACCATTTAAACTATCTAATAGTTTATTGGGAATTAAATCCGATAGTTCATTTTTTAATTTTTCAATATATTTAATAGAAATTGAAAAA
>SUPR01000166.1 GCA_005191425.1 Candidatus Helarchaeota ASGARD archaeon Hel_GB_B | reverse complement strand
TTATTGGTCTTCTTTTACCTAAACTTGGTCTGAAGATTGTTCCACTTTCAGTGCTTTCTTTAGATAAAATGTCCATAGCTACAAGGGCTTCAGCGAACCCTTTTTCCAAAGATATATCTCGTTTAGTCCTTTTTGCAATTTGTTCTATAGTAGCATTTTTTCTAAGTCTAATTGCAGCTAATGCTGTTTTTCTTAGTTCCTCTGGAAGTTCCATTATTTCTGTAATACCAATTGTTTTTCCAGGTAATTTTTTATTAATACCTAATTGCTCTTCAAAAATTTTAGTGAATTTCTGGAGATTTTTGTAAGTACTATTAAAATTTTTCATCAGATTTTGAAACTCTTTCAATAAAATTGTATCTTCATTACTCATATGTTAAATGCACCAATCTTATAGATTAATCTGAAGAAATGAAATTAAATAGAACATTTATATCATTGTTTAACTCGTGTTCTTTATTTTCAATTATAAATATACTTTTAGATGCTAATTTAGCAAGTTCATCATAATATTTTATGGCACCAGCTACAGGAACTTTAAAATTTTTATTGATTTCTTTTTGAATTTTTTTAATATCGATACCTGGCAATATTTTGTTAATAACAATACCTAGTTTTGGAATTTCTAACTTTTTAGCAATTTCTAAAGTAACTGCGGACCCAACCCAATCTTGTTCATCTAACCGCATTATTACCAAGAGTACATCAGATATTGCCGTGGATAAGAAGGTTTCTTCATTTAGACCAGGGTGTGTATCGATAAAAAGATAGTTCAAATTAAATTCTTCGCTCAATTTATCAAGACCAGATGAAAGCATGTCCACCTCGTAACCATTTCGCAGGATTTTAGTAATTTCAGAAGCGTCCATTGCAGATGGTATAAGAAATATTTTACCAGCATCTAATTTCAAATCTTTCGTAAGTTCGATAGCAACTTCTTTTATCTTACATTTTTTATTCAAATAGTCATTTAGGGTAAATTTTGGTGTTTTCTTACCTAACCCGAAAATAACATGTATTCCTGGACTTTGTATGTCAGTGTCTACGACTCCAACATTATTTCCTTGTAAAGCAGTAAAAACAGCTAAGTTGGCGCATAAATTACTTTTACCAGTTCCACCTCTAAATGAATGAATTGAAACTATTTTTACCATATTTAAGACCTTTTTCATTTATTTAATATCTAAAACCTTATTTTCAATAGAGTCAATCTTTTTATTTACTTTTAAGCCTCATTTTTTACTAATATTCTTTTTATTGGGCTTATTGGAATAAACATATTCAGAACACTTAATTGAATTAAATTTTAATGCCATTTCTCGGAATGACAGATATTCTAAAATACATTCATCAAATTTTGGGGAATTTAAAATATTCAAGTTATTACTTTTAAAATGTGGTTCTAAAGGGAGATTTTTTAATTGGTCTTGGGAAATCTTTTTTTCATAATATTTTAAATAATGTTTTAATTTGAAAAATTCATTTTCCGCGAGTAGACCAGCCCAAATATTAATTTTATTTTTTAAAGGACTGTCATTTTTCATAGACCTTATTTTCTTTACTTGAGATAATACATTTTGAAAATATTCAGATTTTTCTATTTCTGCAACAGCCTCATCAACTTTTTTTCTATCAATATTTACCATAAGAACGCTTCCTTTTTATACCCAATTATTAGTCCATTTCATTAATTTAACATCAAATTTTTTTGATTCTAAAAATTGAAAAAACATCCATGTTAATTTATTCATAATCTTAAGGTCATTTCTATTAAAAATAAGATAAAAACAGAGAGACTTGAAAATATTAATCATTGATTCAATATATTCAGAATTAGCCCAAGATATTTCAGCATAGCTTTCAAAAATTTGCATAAATAATTCGTATTTCTTGTTCCTTTTGCTTTTAGCTATTTCTAAAGCATAATTTAGATAAGATTTGGCTTTATCATATTGTTTTATTTGAATATTGAAGTTGGCAAATTCAATTATAAATAATAATAAATCATATTTTCTTCTAATCCCTTCATTTTCGAACATATTTATAACTTTTTTTCCAAATTTCTCTGACTCTTTATAATTTTGCTTTTTAACCTCAATTCTGAATAGAATTTGGTTCATACGGGCAATAAAGTAATTTCTTATTCTCTTATCTTTAATTTCTTTATGTATTATTTTCAGGTTATTTTCAGCTAGTTCTATAGCTTTTAAGAACTCTTTTTTCTCTAATAAATGTAATATTAGCTCATTAACATACAAGATTTTGACAATTGAATGAATTTTACCTTCTTTTTGAATTTCAGCGTTTAGTGAATGAATATTAAATTTTCCTTTATGAGTTAAATTATTTTTTTCTTTATAACGGAATAATTTTTCCAGATAATATATATCTTGCTTTTCTAAATTTAATTCCAAAATAATATCAATTAATTTATTTTTATTTTCAGGGACATGTGATTCGTCTATTTCATAAATTGATTTAATAAAATTTATTCCTAAGCTTAAAAATTCATGTAATGATCTTTTCCAAATTTTATTAAATTTAGATTTAGATGAGGTAAGACACTCGCAGATTGAAGATACCTCGAATCCTAAAGTTATATATTCCCAAAGACTGTTATAATCCTTATATATTATGGCAATAATAGTCAAAATATGAAGAATATAACCCATTTCAAAAATTCTATAGGAATTTTTTTCTTTAAAAATTTCATTCCAAATTTTATTTATTCGTTTTTCAAATTTATCTAATTGGTCTGATTTCCTGTAATATTTTATTGATTCCTCCAAGATTTTATAATAATAATCGATAAAATTTAAATATTTTTCAAAATTATCTTTAACAAGTGGAAAATTAGAAGTTTGAATTAATATCTGTTTATTTTTTTCGATGCAATTTAAGGTGTTATTTTTAAATCGGATAATTTCTTCAATTTCCTGTAATTCAATATAGACATTGGCGATTTTATAATAACTTTTTGCCAGTCTACAATTTTTGTCTAGTATATTATCTTTTATTTTATTAATATATTTTAATGCGGAGTGATAAGATTCAATAGAGTTTAAATATTCCTCTTTTTTCTTATAAGCATCGCCAAGTATCCAAAAATAATCACATATCAATCGATAATTCTTCTTTTTTTGCTTTAATTCATTTTCTATATTTTCATTAATTTGTTTAATAATACTATCAGTATTTAGCTCTAATTTTCTTTTATAATTAGTAAATTGAATCTTAGAAAGTCCCAATTTGAAGCTACCTTAATTAATTTAAGTATATGTTAAAAATTTTTATTAAATATTTAATATAAATGTATCTATTATTTTTAAGAATGTTCAGATTTAATTTTTTTTATTAAAAAATTAATAAAAATGAGAATATGCACAAATTTATTCACTCATATAGTAAAAACTCCACATATATACAATATTTAAATTTACACTTTATATTTAAAATAAAGAACATATTGATTATATAAAGAAAAAATTAAAAGCATAACTTAATTTGAATAAAGTAATGAAGTAAATAAACAAGTAATTTTATAATATTAAGAGACATAATATTGAATTAATTAAAATATAAGATTATTATCAATAGATACATTGCATTTATTGGACTTTAGCTAATGTGGAATGGTAATAATGGAGAATTTTCGAGAATTAGTTAGAGAGAAAATTTCAAATAGGAAAATAAGGATATTTGATTTTCCAAATTTTAAAAAGTCGGCGGTTATTTTATTATTTTATGTTAGAGATAATGTCCCATTCATAATTTTTGAAAAAAGACAAAAACACTTAAAAAATCATTCGGGTGAAGTTTCACTTCCAGGAGGTGAAATCGAACCAGGAAAAGATAAGAACCTTCTTGATACAGTATTTAGAGAAACATTTGAAGAAATTGGAATCGATAAATCACAAATTAAAATCATAGGACGGATTGATGATATGTTCACCTTGACTTCGCATTATATAGTATCAACTTATATAGGAGAAATCAATAATTTCGATATCAATAAAGTTACAATTAATAAAGATGAAGTTGCAGAAGTATTTGAAGTCCCAATTAATGTATTTTTAGACGAAACAAATTTTTCTGAAAAATTTTGGACAATAAAAAACAGAAAAATCCCAATTCAATATTATACTTATAAAAATTATATTATTTGGGGTGCTACAGGTTATATTATAAACAAATTTATTCAAATTGTATTTGATTTTAATCCTTCCTCTATGAAAAATTTTGATAGAATGGACCCAGATCTCGTAATTAAATAGGACTTGAATTATCGATACATATCAAATCGACCAGGGTATTCTTTATCAATTAATTCTTTCAATCGTTTTTTAAGAAGTTTTTCAAAAAGTACATTTTTGTCTGAAATGTCGCCGAGTTTTTCTTTAACATCTTTAATGGTTTTATCAGAATAGTCCATTGGGCCAGTTGCAGCTATTATTCCTTTTTCTTGAGGGACAAATAGTCCAAATAAATAAGCAGGTTTACCTTCTTGCATTATTTTGTTAATAATTTCATCATCGATATGCTTTAATTTAGCGCCAACACCCACAATATTGAAAGGACTCATTTTTTCGGCTTTAACTTGCCATATATTTTGTTTATCTTCCTCTTTATTTAATTGGCAAAAAAAGATATCATTATAACTATTTGGAGTACGCCCTGCTAAGACCTTCCAATCATTCGGGTCTTTGTCATATGTTTCCTTCATTTCTTTTATAATGTCTTTTAAGTCCTTAATATTTGGCATTAGTACAAACCTTGTAATTCTAATTAATAATAATTTAAATATTTTTTTAAGATAATTAAACAAAAACTAAACTAGTTTTAAAAATTTTAAATAATATATTGATTAATATAGATTATAGATAAATAGTTCTATATAAAATCAATCAAATCTAAAATTTTTGCTCTAGAAAATAAGGGATTATATATGCCAAAATTAAAATTACAAGAAACATTAGAATCTCAGAATAGAATGCTTAAAAAGTTTGAGCGGCAAATAAAGACATTAAAATCTGAATTAGATAAAAAATATTTAGAAATACAAGAATTAAAGACTAAGAATAATGAATTAACTAATGAAAATTCAAGCATAAATTCAGAGATATCTAAATATTTAGAAGAAATAAAAGTGCTCTCTGAAAAAATTAAATATTTAGAGGAAGAAAATAAAAAGCTTGATAATATTAATAAGGATATTCTTGACCAAATGATGGCAAAAGAAAAATTTATCGGGTCTGCGGAAACAAAAATTGCGTATATGAGTAATGATTTGATAGAAAAGGAGACACAAATATCTGACTTAAAGAATGAAATAAAAGAATTAAAAGATGAAAAATATGTCTTAAATAAAAATCTTAACGAGATTAATGTCCTTTTAAAAGAAAAGAGAGATGAAGTTACAAATAAAGATGTAAAAATTAAAGAATTAGAAAAATCTGTAAAAGAATTAGAGATAGAACGTATCAAATATGAAAATGAATTGGAACGATTAAATGAAAAATTAAACGAAAAAGACAAAATTATTCAAGAATTTAATGAAAAAATATCAAATCAAGATATTGAATTAACAGAACAAATTAAAAAATTAGAAACAATTATTAATGAGCAAAATGACCAGTTAGAAGACCTTAAAAGGTTACA
>SUPR01000165.1 GCA_005191425.1 Candidatus Helarchaeota ASGARD archaeon Hel_GB_B | reverse complement strand
TTTTAAATCAATAGTCCCATTTTTAAAGAATTTAGTAATAGTATTACTAATCGATGGGATTAAATTTTTGAAAAAAGCACTGGTATGCGCATAGAAAGTCTTTTGGCAACTTTTGCAGGTATATTTTTGAGGATTGCCACGCACAGATGTATCATGCCCATCTCGTTTAATACTACGCGGGTCACACTCATTAGAGAAGTTTGGGTATAAGTCTGGGATTTCTAGGAATGTCATGATATTATTTAATTTATATTCTAGTTTATAATGATATTTTGATTCATAGTGCATTTCCAAGCTCGCCACATACTATTTTTAGATAATAAAAAGTAGTTAAATATACAAAAATCTTTTCAAATTTCGTCGGAAAAATAGCTAAATAAAATCATTTATATATTTTTGTCAAGCAAAGGTTTTTGTAAAAACTCTTTTAAAATTAAAATATTAAATAAAATAAATTGTTAAATAAAAATTATCTCCGCCATGCAGGTATAATTGAAGATTCTCCGTTACCACTTGTTAAGAATCCGCTAATAATTAAGCCCATAAAAATCAATGCTATTGATGTACCAATAATCATTAAGATTATACTAATATAATCTTGATATTGTAGATCTATTTTTTCTGATATAGCGATAACATTTAAAGCTTCAATTATGTTTTCCATTTTTATCACAATATTAGATAAAATTAAATTATAAATATATTATTATTTTGGTAAATTTTAATATTAAACTAAGACTCGGATTTTGTAATGAATTTAGCGGATAAATTGTCAATATCCCATTTTTAGGGGCATATTTAGCAGCGAAAAGATAAAATGGATAATAAATTTTGGGACAAAGAAATTAATTAAGAAAGGAGATTAAAAATATAAAAATAGTTTGTTTTTAAATCGTTTTAAACTTTTATTTTTTGAATTTTTCTTTTAAATTCTTTTTCCACTTGTCTATACTTTGCACGTGCTAATTCTTTAGAAGTGATAAAATCGAGACCAAGAGAAATCATCTCATTTAAAAACTTTTGAATTATTGGTATACTTTTTTCTTGTGCTGAGACCCCTCTATCTAAAAGACCTTTCTTTACCTCGTCTATATTGATAAAAATTCTAGGGCTTATATTACTATTTCCTTCTATTAATGTAAGGCCATCTTCTCGTGAAATTTCAATTAAATAATTAAAGACATTTTGAGTCCAAGCATCCAATTTTGCACTATTTATATCAAATTCTAGGGATGAAAGGTCATTTTTGAATTTCTTAAGAGTATTTGTCATACTTTTCATTAAATCTTCTAAATTTTTTAAGGCATTAATTCGTTCTTCCATATCTTTTAATATTTTTTCCATTTTTCAACGACCTTAAAATGATTATCAAAATTATATTTGTTTTATTTAAAATAATATTCAAATACCTTTATAAATTTAATAATTTGATAAAATTAAATTTGATGAATTAAAAATTAATATTGAATATTGAAGTAAAAAAGAACAAAATGGATTGAAATGTATATATTTCTATAGTTGAAAGATTAACAATGGGTCTACCAAATGGCAGTGATTGAAGTAGAAAAATTAACTAAAGTTTTTAATAATGGAAAAATAAAAGCAGTAGATGATTTAACATTCAACGTAGAAGAAGGGGAAATATTTGGTTTTTTAGGTCCAAATGGTGCTGGAAAAACGACAACTATTTTTATGCTCACTACTCTCTTAACTCCTACAAGTTATAAAAAGGCAATGGTGTTAGGGTATGATATAAAGCAGCAAGCCAACAAAATAAGGCATAATATTGGTGTAGTTTTTCAAGAAATGGTAGTTGATGAACGACTTACAGCAAAAGAAAACTTAAAATTTCATGCAAAATATTATGGAATGAATAAATCAGAATATAAATCTCGTATCGATGAATTATTAGAATTAGTAGAACTGAGTGATAGAGCTAATGATTTAGTATCCACATTTTCAGGAGGGATGAAGCGGCGATTAGAAATAGCAAGGGGACTTTTAAACAACCCAAAACTTTTATTTTTGGACGAAATGACCTTAGGTTTAGATCCAACTGCAAGAAGGCGGATTTGGGAATATATTAAGATGTTAAATAAGGAAGGTATTACAATTATTATTACAAGTCATTATTTAGATGAAATTGATTTTCTTGCGGATAGAATTATAATAATTAATAGAGGTAAATTAATTGAATTGGACACACCTTCTAATCTTAAGAAAAAACTTGGAAAAGATGCATTACGCATTATAGGTGTAGGTGATATTGATAAAGCAATTGATTCTTTAAGTAAAATTAACATTATAAAAAAAATTACTCCAATAGAAAATAATGAAGGATTTGTAATTGGTTTAAATATACCTGGTGGCGAGTCTATTCCAATTATTATTGATGCGTTAAATTCAATTAATTTTAAAATTAAAGAGTTAAGTCTGAGGCGTCCTTCATTAGATGATGTATTTCTTCATTACACAGGAAGAGAGATGCAGGATAATTTTATTAACGGGAAAAAATTAAAAAAGAAAAGATTGTTTAGACGGAGGCATTAAAATGGACATAAAATATTCGTTAAAAGCTACTATTGCAGTATTTGAAAGACAATTACTTATATTTTGGCGTAAAAGAGTTTATTTTTTTCTAAGTTTATTATTACCTGCTTTCTTTATATTTGGTATTGGCCCTGCAGTTCAAAGTCTAACTTCTCAAGGAGTTACCACTTCATATATTGCTTCTGGAATAATTTGTTTTTCCATTATATTTAGCGCCATGCAAGGTCCATTAGCCCTATTATACGATAAAGACATCGGGTACTTAAATATAGAACTTGTGAGTCCAATTCCTCGTTTCTCTATAATTCTTGGGCAGAGTTTAGCTGGTAGTTTCCGTGCCATATTACAATGTATAATTATGTATTCTATTTCTATTATCGCAAGTGTTAATTTTTCATATAATCCAATAAATATTCTAGGATTCTTATTTGTCGCAATTCTAACCGCGATTTTCGTAGAAGGACTATTTTCAGGTGTATTGGCAATTGCAAAAAATGCTGAATCATTTTCTATGATTACCAATTTTATTGGATTACCTTTTATTTTTATGTCAAATACATTTCTCCCATTATCTGCTTTTAAAAACTCTGCATTTTTCTGGATTGAATATGCAGGCTATTTCAACCCCGTTAATTATTCTTTAAATGGAATTAGGTATTTTCTAATGGGTTATTGCCCGGGATTTGAATCTTTTGGGCCATTAATAGGTCCGGTCTCAATATTAATAATAGGAATACTCGCTACACTATTTACAATAACTGGGACTTATTTTTTTCTAAGGTCAGTAAAAAAATGATTAATAAATTTATATAAGAGATATTTTATGGCAGAAATTAGGCTTGGTTGCTCAGGTTGGTCCTATGATGATTGGAAGGGACCATTTTATGATAGTAATATTCCTAATAATCTTATGCTTTTATTTTATTCTAAAATTTTTGATACAGTCGAAATCAACAGCACTTTTTATGCATTACCTAAAAATGAAAATATAGCAAAAAATTGGTATAAAATCACTCCAAAAAATTTTAAATTTGCTATTAAATTTCCACAACAAATAACCCATAAAACATTGGGAATTAAGCCATTATCCTCCGAAATACAATTTATGCAGAAATTTTATTCTAGAATAGCTCCTTTAAGAGATAAAATAGGACCAATCTTGGTACAATTGCCGCCAAAGTTAAAAAAAGATTATAATTTATTAGAAGACCTCATAAGTTATTTCTTAAATAAATATAGGTATACAATTGAATTTCGTAATATAAGCTGGATTTCTGGCAATACATTAGACAGCCAGACTTTAAAACTTTTGGAAAAATATAATATCGCCTACTGTATCGTTTCAGAACCCGGCCCAATGCCACCAATAAATGTTATTTCCACAGATTTTGTCTACATACGGTGGCATGGACTAAATAAAAGACATTGGTATAATTATCTATATTCGGAAGATGAACTCAAAAATGAAAAAAAGAGGGTTGAGAAAATTTCTGAAAATCAACATGTTAAAACTATTTATGGATATTTTAATAACCATCTTAACGGCCAAGCTCCTGCAAATTGTAATTATTTACTAAAATTACTCGGAAAAAAAGTTAGAGACCCCAAATCGATAAATTTTCATTTATTAAAACACTCAAAAGGTCAAAAAACTATTGATAGTTTTTTCAAACAACAATGATTTTATTAATTCAAATTATTTCTTGCTCATTGGATATATTCCTTTAATTTTAAATAATTTCTCCTCTTTTTTTTAAATTAAAGAATTTAGATTATCAAATAACATTGAAAAGAACTATCATAAAAATTGTAATTCAGTTTATTCTTGACTTAATAAATCTTAAATTGTTTGTGAATATAAAAAACATGGTTGCTTATTATGAAGAGAATTTATTTTGGTTGCGGTGGATGGTCATTTTTTAAAGCAGCGGGAGACCCATTGACCAATTATTCCAAAATATTTGATTTTGTAGAGGTTAATTCTACTTTTTATAAAATTCCTGACGAAAAAACATGTAGAAATTGGAAAAATAAGGTTAAAAATAATCCTGATTTTATTTTTTCTATCAAAGTGCCAAAAGAAATAACACATAAAAATCAATTAATGCCAATTGACGAAAATTTTAGGGTATTTGATAAAGTAGAGAAGATTTGTAAAATATTAAATTCAAATATAATAGTTTTTCAGACTCCACCTGAATTAAAACCAAACACACCTACATTAAAAAAGATTGAAGATTTCTTTAGTATAATAAATAGTGAGAATTATAACATTATATGGGAAACAAGAGGGATAAATTGGACTAGGGATTATATTATCGACAATTTTAGAAGTTTGTTATCAAAATATAATATTACTCATTGCGTGGATTATTTTAGAAGTGTTCCAATATATATTAATTCTAAAATTGCATATACTCGAATTTTTGGAGCTGAAAATGGTAATCAATATCAATTTGATGATTACGAAATAACCAAACTAAACAATCGTTTTGTAAGGATGGCAGACCAAGCAGAAAAAGTAATTGTGAGTTTTCATACACAACGAATGGTACATGATGCTGCCAGAGCCCAAGAATTCAACCAAACAGGGAAATTGATAAGCGTTTCAGGAAAAATTGGGCTTGAATCATTTATGGATGCATTTCAAGAATATGAAAAATATCCTATTACAAAAAATGAATTATTGTCTTATCATGGGTGGAAAATTTACGATAAAAAGCAAAATAAACGTGAACGAATGAGTATAATCTTATCACAAATAAATAATAAAATTTATTTTAATAAAATTGAACTTTTAAGTGAATTAAAAAAATATTTCTGAATCAATTTTAAATCGAGAAAACTTATTATACCTTAAAAAATTCTTTAATAACTTTAATAAAATCATTGAAAATGTCTATATTATTTAAGATAGGATTTATATAGAAAATTTTTAATGAATGATTTAATTATTTTACATTAAAATAATATAAATAAATAGATAAAAAAAAGCCCGGTGGTGTAGCGGCCAAGCATATGGGGCTCTGGAAATTCTATAAAATTAGAGAAACCCTATGACCTCGGTTCGAATCCGGGCCGGGCTATTATTTTTTTCAAATATTTTATTTTTCAAAATTTTAACAATTTAAGAGTTTTTTTAATTTCCGTTGCTTTCATTATTTGGAATTTTTTATATAAATAGTTTCCGACTTTAATTTCTCACCAC
>SUPR01000164.1 GCA_005191425.1 Candidatus Helarchaeota ASGARD archaeon Hel_GB_B | reverse complement strand
TATATTTTCCCATAAGAATTGCTTCATCAATTTTATGTTTTTCCACGAGATCATAAAAATTCTTTTCATTTACATTTTCCAATTCTTGAACATCTAGTGCATACAATTTAAAGAAATATCTATGAGTTCCACTTGGCGGACAAGGTCCACCATAATCTCTTTTTCCGAAATCATTTTTTATTTGTCTTCCAGGTACATTATCTTCAGGAATTTCTCTAATATCTGCAGGAATATCGCAGACCAGCCAATGAACCCAAGTCCCCATTGGTGCATCGGGGTCATCTACTATTAGTGCAAAACTTTTAGTTCCATCAGGGACATCTTCCCATACAAGATGTGGGTTTATATCGATATCATCGCATGTATATTTCGGTGGGATCAAACCTTCATGTTCAAATGAATTACTTTTTAATTTCAAATTAATCACTTCCTCGTTAAAAAAATTTTATTACTAATTTTAAAATTGTTTAGATAATTATGTTATTTTTAAAAATTAAAAAGATTTTTCTAATTCATTTTATCATTGAAAATTTAACTTTTTTATATCTATATTCCTAATTTAATAATAATAAAACTAAGTCAAGTAAGGTCTATAGAATTTTAGAGTAAATAAGTCTTCCTCCTTTGTATTTTACAAGTTTTTGATAAATTACAAATATTATAAATAATCTAAAATCTTCATTATTATGATACTGATAAAATTTTATTAACAATAATTGCCATTTTTTGGATTAGGGTCTTATAATTTACGTAATTAAAATAGAAATGAAATTCTTGGATAAATAATTTTAATATCAAATCAATCGTTGAATTTCGATAGACTAAAATAATTGGATTACAAATTAATTAATAAACTCATTTATAGAGGGATCATAAAGTATTCTTATAAATTAAATAGAAAAACTCTTGCTAAGAAGTTAGGTTATAGCGGCATTTCAGCCATTTTTCAATAATTAAGAAATATTTATTTGTTTTGTATCCATAGATTTCTTATAAAAAATTTGTTTATTTTATTTTTTATGAAATTATTAAAATCTTTTTAATATTCATCTGAAATTTCACTAAATTAAATAAATAAGAAAAAATTATTTTTTCAAATAGAAATACAAAGGAGAAATACAAAGAGCTTGTAACAAAAATGTAAATACTATTAACATAGTTAATTCGTCAAGATATTCCCAGAATAGTTATTTCAATTTTAAATTTAATGGAAAATGGGATAAAAAAATGAAAAAAATTAAAAATATTATTTTTATTTTACCTGATTAAAATCGGTTTAGTGCTAATTTTTCCACATTTCAAATAGGTGGATTTAGGCTCCCACATCTTGGTTGTCTTATTATTGGTGAATTATTAAGGAAAAAAGGTTATAATGTCTTAGTTTTTGAGGAAAAGAGTAAACCAATGAATATAAATGATATTCAAGGTGCAGATCTTGTTGGGATTTCAATTCAGACCCTTACTGCTATAAGAGGATATCAAATGTCTGAGCAAATTAAAAATCAGTTAAAAATTCCTGTAGTGTTGGGTGGGACATATGCTACATTAAATACTGATGAGGCAGTAAAATATGCTGATTATTTAGTCAGAAATGAAGATGAATTTACTTTTTTAGAGTTAGTAGAAGCTTTAGAGAATAATATTTCTGTTGACGATATTTTAGGATTATCATATATGAAAAATGGTGAGGTATATCACAATCCTACATGCCCATTTATTGAAAATTTAGATATGTTACCATATCCTAACTGGAAGCTTATAAAAGGAATGTTTAAGACTAAAGAAACCATGATCAATTCTTATGTTTATCCAATGCAAATTACAAGAGGGTGCCCATTCAATTGTACTTTCTGTAGTGTTACTCCGACTTTTGGTAAAAAATTTAGATATAGGTCTATTGAGAGTGTTATAGATGAATTAAAAACGAATAAGAAAAAATCCCAAAAATTTTGTTTTTTTTAACGATAATATTGTTGGAAATAAGAGATATTTAAAGGAACTACTATCAGCTCTGATTGATAACAATTTAGTACCCGAAGCTTGGCATTCTCAAATGAGGGCAGATGTTTCACAAGATAATGAATTGCTAGAATTAATGGAAAAAACAAATTGTGCTATTGGTACTTTTGGTTTTGAATCAATTAATCCTGATTCATTAAAGAAAATGAAAAAAGGACAGACTCTTGATAGTATTGAAAATTGTATTGAAAAAATACATGACCATAAAATTTATGTAAATGGCTTTTTTGTATTTGGATTTGAAGGGGAAACAAAAGAAACTATTAAAGAAACTGTCAATTTTGCAAGGGATAAGAAAATCGATACAATTGGACTAATACCATTAACATCATTTCCTGGAACACCACAATTCGAAGAAATGAAAGACCGAATTTTTACGCACTATTGGGAATTATATGATGTCCAACACGTGGTATATTATCCCGACCAAATAACACCTTATGAACTTTATATTAATTCTCTTGAAGGTTATGTAAATTTTTACAATCCAAAAGGGCGAGAATTCTTTAAGATAAAAAAAGAAAAAAGTTCTGGCTTTTTTTTCAAAATAGATTCTCTATTTAAAATTATTGTTGCAAATTGGTCATATAGGTCATATCTTCTTTATCAAATGGAGTTAATGGCTAATTACCGATATATCAAATATTTAAAATCATTCTCTAAGAAATCGCCGGATAAACAAATGAAATTTACAAAAGAAAATGAGCATTTAGGACTTCATAAAATCCTTAAAAAGAGATATGAACAGAGAATGTCAAGATTAATTTGATATTAATAAATTTTGGTTTAAAAATGAAAAATACATATGGTGATATTCCCGATTTTAAGACAAAAAAATATTTTCCTATGGCTAGAAATTTAATGAGGACGCTTTACGAATCCGGCTAGGAATATCTAAAAATGGCAATGCGTGAAACAGTCCAAGATTTCTATGAAATAGTGAAAATTCGATTAGAGAACGCAATTCAAACATCAAAAGAGATTACTAATAGGAATATAAAATTTTCGGATCAAATTTTTTCTTGTAGTTTAGCTATTCCAATAATTTCAATTCGTACGGATTTACAACAAGGTACTAATGTATTGCTTTTTGGAAATTCATGTGATATTTCTTTTGTAGTAATAGACGACTTAACCAGTGAAATTGCATTCATTCTTAATACGCATAATGAACAAGGTCTTCCTATGAGTTGGTTCTTAATTGGACATGATGATGAATTATTAAATAGAAAACATTCAAAATTTGGGTATAAAATTCGAGATATATCTAAGAAAACCAAAAATTTAAAAAAATGTGGTGCACTTTTAATTGATATATTGAGAGATATAAGGAACGAGAGATCTCCAAAATGGAATAAAAGCGATTATTATACCGTTATGGTCCAAGCAGGTGGTGTATATAATACTGGTCTAGAGCAATCTAATTATGAAGTATTAGATTATATATGGGATGGTATAAATATTGATCGAATTGGGTGGGATAGATATATGACTTTTTATCATCCGCCCACATTCCTTGAAACATTATTAAAAATGGATAGGCATTCATTTCTTTTAAGATTATGTGGACTTAGTTCAAATTATAAACTATACATTCATCAGATGCAATTTCCAGGTATTTATAATAATCCTGGCGATTGATTTATTAAAACACTTCCTGAAACTATTGAGAAATTATGGTATAAAAAGCTTGAAGAAGGGTTGCCATCTCCTGCTCAGACACTTGGTCTAAAGATTCCTGATTGGTCTAAAAAACAAACTTATATGAACGAAAATTTTGATTATATTTACCCAAAAGGAGAGCGAATTACTCCAGAAAAACTTGGACTAAATTATGAAGAAATGTTAAGCGGAATTTATTTAAATATAGACCATACTGCACTATTAAATGATAAGATTGACAGTTCAAAAATTATTTCTATAGGAATGGGTAGAAATTCTAAAATTGTAAATAATATTACTTTAGACTATTAAAATGAAAAAAAGAGTTAAAAATTAATTAATTGGAACTTTTAATTTCTTTTTTAAATTTGTTAATATGCGGTATAATTCAATTGCTGAATTTGCAGCTAATTCAGCACCAATACCATGGCCTCCTGCTTCTGCTCCTACAATGTAAAGTCCTTCAATTGGAGTTTGTTGTTTTGGTCTTTTCTCATGAATTTGGTCAATAGTCTGAGCAACTCCAATAATATTTCCATATTCTCCAGCATAATATTCGACTAATTTTGGTGTGTCCGTTTTTTTCCATAATAAATTTTTATCAGCATTAGGAAATATTTCTAAAAATGATTCCCAACATTTCTCACTTAATTTATCATAATAAGATTGTGATTGTCCACCAAGACATCCAGTTCCATAAAAAATCATTTGAGTGCCCTTAGGTGCCAAATTAGGGTCATAATTGGAAGGTATTGTAATCATGCCCCCAACCTGCTCTGGAATTTCTCCATGTTCTAAAGATTTGCTCATTTCTTTTAGTTTACTATAATCCGCATTCCCAATTGCCATAATAAGTTTTTGATCAGTAATTGGTGTATCAAGTCCTACCTTCAAGGCGAGACAATAATTTGCATATTTTAGTCCTTTTATTTTTTCTTGGTATTCTTTTGGAAACTCTTGCTTACCAACTAAATTAAAGAACGTATTTTGAATATCGGCATTACTTATAATTATATCCGAATAATATGTAGAGCCATCTTTAAGTTCTACCCCTATGGCTTTATTATCTTCAACAATAATTTTTTTAACTGGTGAATTCAGATATATTTCACCACCGTTTTCTTCAATACTCAATTGATAAGCTTTTGGAATAGCTATACAACCGCCAATCGGATAAGCTGAAGATTTGGAATTTATTACCTGTCGAAAACATCTAATAAATTCCCCCGCAGAAGTTTCATCTGGATATGTACAAAAATATTGTGCAGAAATCATATCAATGAATGTATGTAATATTGGATTAGTTGAGTATGTATTAATAAAATCAGTCAACCCTGTATAATATAGTTCATTAATTTTCTTGTTTCGCATCGAAATAATATCTCCAAAAAATTTCATTGTTAATTCTAATTCTTCTTTATTAGCACCCACGACTTTACTCATATTTGCTCTCGAATATATGAGAAATTCTTTATTATAATACATTGTGGGCCTTGGATTGTTTGAAATAACCCATTCAATAACATCAGGTTTCTCAACTTTTCTTAATACATCCCCTAGATATCCTTTACTACCAACACCAAATAAATGCACACCCAAATCAACTTTAAATCCCTTATAGTCATATGTTAAACATCTGCCACCTATTAATTTGTTTTTCTCAAATAATTTTATCTTAAAACCATCATATGAAAGCAGTGCTCCAATTGCTGTCCCACCAATTCCCCCACCAATTATTATAGCGTCAATTTTTTCATTCATTATAATTTCCGCCATTAGATAAATTGAATTGTTTAATTAAAATTTTAATTCTCATTATTTATAACATTATTTTTTAAATCGCTTGCATTTATTTTTCATAACTTATGCGTTTAATGTTTATAATTCATTTACTAAAAAGTTAAGAAAAGATATTTTATTAAATTTTGATAATTTCGTCAATTTAAATAAAAAATATAACAAATTATAGATATGTTTTAGAAAGAATTTAACAAATTTAGTGCTATATAAATTAAGGCGCGTATAATTATTTATTATTATTATTTTACATTTATAATATATCTTATATAGAAAATAGAAAAATTTAACTTTTCCAAACCATTATATGTCAAGAATTCTTTATTAATTTCAGAAAAAAAATTTAAGAAATTTA
>SUPR01000017.1 GCA_005191425.1 Candidatus Helarchaeota ASGARD archaeon Hel_GB_B | reverse complement strand
GTATAATGGCGGTGGGGGCGCATTAATAGAAGCGTGCCGAAATGTTGCTACTATAGGGGCAGAACCTATTGCAATGGTAGATTGTCTGAACTTTGGTAATCCAGAAAATCCCGAAGTTTTCTGGACTTTTGTTGAAACTATTAGAGGATTATCTGATGTGGCAAGTGGTCTAGCTGTACCTTGTGTTGGTGGAAATGTAAGTTTTTATAATGAAGATTCCACTACAAAAATAGCTGTTAAACCAACACCATCAATTACAGTTGTTGGATTAATTAAAGATGTATCTAAAGGAATATCAATAAATTTTAAATCTCCTGATGAAATAATCATTTTATTAGGAGAAACATTTGACGAATTAGGTGGTTCTGAATATTTAGAATATATTTTTAATTTAGAAGGAGGAAATGTCCCAAAAGTGGATATTCAACGAGAAAAAAATTTGATTAAAGCAATAGTAGAAATCATTTCCAATCAATTAATTACTTCATCTCATGACTGTTCTAGAGGTGGACTTGCTATAGCAGCAATAAAAATGAGTTTATTAAGCAAATATGGTGCAGATTTAGATTTTTCAAAAATTCAAAAAGGGTTAAGAGATGATGTTCTACTGTTTTCTGAGTCACATTCTAGAATAATAATAACAACTAAATTAGAAAATATTAAACAAATTCAATTAATAGCCAAAAAATATAATGTTCCTTTTAATATTATTGGAAAAACGACTAAAAATGATTATATCACAATTAAATTAAAAAATCAGACATTAAAATGCGATTTAAATAAAATGAAAAAAATTTATGTTGAAACTATTCCTAATTTAATAGGAGCTATCTAATTTGAATTGTTCCAATTGTAGATTCTTTCCTTTCAGAAAAAATTTTGTAAATTATTTTAATCAAAAATCAATACACGAAGAATGCGGCGTTTTAGGCATATATTGCCCAGAAAATGGCCATTCAATAAGTAGAAAAATTTATTACGGTCTTATTGCTTTACAACACCGGGGCCAAGAAAGTGCAGGAATTTCAATGCACTCAAACCAGCATATTAGTGGATATAAAGCATTAGGTTTGGTATATAATGTTTTTTCGGATAGAATAATTAATGGATTACTTGGAAGAGTCGGTATTGGTCATGTCAGATATTCTACTACTAGCGTTTCCTCTATTGAAAATGCACAGCCTTTTAATTGTCAATTACCGAAAGGAGAATTTTCTATAGCTTTTAATGGAACTCTTACTAATTTTATTGATTTACAAAAGAGATACTCAGATCAATATTCATTTAAAACCTCTACTGATACAGAAGTTATAGTCTATATATTATCTAAATATATCCAAGAAACTGGATATGATTATTTTGAAGCTATAAAATTAGTAATGAATGAATTACAGGGAGCATATTCCATTACCTTAGTTAACAATAAAGGTGAACTTTTTGGATTTAGGGACCCCTTGGGTTTCAAGCCATTATGTATTGGGACCATTGAAGATATTGATACAAAAGTTATAGCATCTGAAAGTGTTGCTCTGGACATTATTAATGCAAAATTAGAACGAGATATTAAACCTGGAGAAATAGTGATGATCAATGATAATGGTCTTGAATCGAAAATTGCTCTGAAAAATAGCAGAAAAGCAACATGTATGTTTGAATATGTATATTTTGCGAGACCTGATTCAATTTTTAATGGTAAAACGATTTATGATGTTAGAGAAAAATTAGGAATAGAATTAGCAAAGACCTCCTTAGTAGATGCAGATTATGTAGTACCTATCCCTGACTCAGGTAGAACAGCTGCTGCAGGATTTTCAAAAGAATCCGGAATTCCTTTATGCGAAGGACTCATGAAAAACAGATATGTTCATAGGACATTTATAATGCCAGGTCAACAACAACGAGAAATTTCAGTTAGAATGAAGTTAAATGCCGTTAAAAGTAAAATTAAAGGTAAAGATATCATATTATTTGATGATTCGATAGTTAGGAGCACTACTGCAAGAAATATAATTTCGTTATTAAAAAAATCTGGAGCGGGAAAAATCCATTTTAGAGTAAGCTGCCCACCAATAGTTGATTCTTGTTATATGGGAATAGATTTCCCTTCAAGTCAACAATTAATAGCTGCAACTCATACAATTGAGGAAATTCGTAAAAAAATAGGGGCTGATTCACTTGTTTATCAATCTTTAGATGGATTAATTCGTTCAATAGGGTTAAAAGAAAACCAACTATGCCTAGCTTGTCTCACTGGAAAATACCCTCTTGATTTAATAGATAAAGAAACTTTAGAAAAAGAATTGAATATAGAACGAAATATTAATTAATTGAAACAATTTAGATTTCTAATAATTATAAGATGAAAATTTCACAACTTTATTTATTATTTAATCGATGATAAATGTGAATAATTATGACTAATATATTAATCGTTGGTCATGGAGCACGAGAACATGTAATTACTGAAACTCTCAGTTCTAGCGGAGCAAATATTTATGCTTTTATGAAATCAAAAAACCCTGGAATAGCGAAATTGTCAAAAGAAATACTATTGTCCAATTTAAATAATTTTGATAAGTTAAAAACTTTTATAAAAGGATTAAATTTAGATTTCGCTTTTATTGGTCCTGAAGACCCACTGGCAAATGGTATAGTTAATTTTCTAAGTAAAGAAGATATTCCGTCAATAGGACCTTTTAAAGCTCCAGCAATGTTAGAATCTAGCAAAATTTTTACCCGGAATTTACTTGAAAAATATAAAATAGAAGGAAACCCTAAATTTAAAATATTTGATTCTCTTAAAGGATTAAGTTCTTTTCTAGATGAACTCAATGATTCAGTTGCTATTAAACCAGATGGTTTAACTGGGGGAAAAGGAGTTAAAGTTTTTGGAGATCATCTCCGTAGTCGACAAGAAATTATCGATTATTGTAAAGAATTGTTTTCAAAAGGTAGCAAATTAATTATTGAAGAGAAATTAATTGGAGAGGAATTCACACTTCAAAGCTTTGTAGATGGCACCCATTTAGTAGGAATGCCACTAGTTCAAGACCATAAAAGAGCCTTTAACGATGATACAGGGCCAAATACGGGTGGCATGGGCTCATACAGCTTTAATGACCATTTGCTCCCATTTATCTCAGAAAATGATTATAAAAAAGCCATTTTAATTATGGAAAAATCAATCAATGCAGTTAAAAAAGAAACCGGTTATGAGTTTAAAGGAATTTTGTATGGACAATTTATGCTTACAAAAGATGGCCCTAAATTAGTCGAATATAACGTCCGATTTGGCGACCCAGAAGCAATGAACGTTTTACCCCTTTTGAAATCTGATCTTATTGAAATTTGCGAAAAAATAATTTCAGGTTCATTAAATAAAATTAAGATTAAATTTGAGAATAAATCAACGGTCTGTAAATATCTAGCACCTACAGGATACCCAATTAATGCAAAACCAACAGAAGTAGTTGTAGATATTGAGAAAATTAAAGATATTGGAGGATATCTCTATTTTGCTAGCGTTGATCTTCGAGGAAATAAAATAAAAACCACAAAATCGAGGAGTATTGCTGTATTAGGGATTGATAAAGATATTTCAAAAGCAGAACAAATTGCAGAACAATCAATATCTTATATTAAAGGGGATTTATTCCATAGGACTGATATTGGAACTCAAAAATTGATTAATAAAAGAATAGAGCATATGAATTCTATTTTAAACTGATTTAATTTCACTTTTTCTAATTTTAAAAAATGTGAAGAAATTTTACATTTTTAAATAGAATAATTTTTAAAAATTTTTTGATTATATGTATACGTAAAAGGAGTTTGTTTATTTACTAGCAAGATTTAATAAAATATTATAAAAATTTATGAACAAATTATTAAAGATAAGGTATTATAATTTCTGCTGACGAGGGCTATGGAATGACACTTGGAACCCCAATTTTAAATAACCCAACCTCCTCCTACATAATATTCCGGTAAATATGGAATTTCGCTCTTTTTTATTTTCAAGTGTCCCATAAAAACTCTTGTTAGCAAAAAAACAATATTCGAAATTACTATTTTTTTGAAATTGAAAAATCTCGAAAATTCTTTAATTATTTAATTGAATCAATTTTTATAATAACTTTTTATAAAGTTATAACTAAATTCTGTCAATTTTTCTCTGATTGATTTTATTTTGTCAAATATGTTTTGATTCAGATTAATTAATATTTTCGGTAAATAATTCGGTAATAATTCATTGATTTTTTCTTTAATTATATTCTCAGTAATTGGAATTGAAGTCGGGAATATATAATTAAATATTAATCTTAAAAGTTGGGAATATTTCATAATTCGTGGGATTAATAATTTTAAATTATACAAATGGGAATCTGCAACATTGAATATAGAATACAACAAGTCGTTTAAAAAAGAGACTAACCATTTTGCTGCTTCCATGGAAAAAGAACCAGCTCTTATAAATTCATAAATTTCAGGTTCTGCCTCAAATTCTTCGCCTATTGGAGATTTTTTCCATAATTCTTCATACAATTTAAAGCTTTTAAAATTATTGCTTGAAATAGCTTCTATTGCAGTTTGTGCAGCTAAATTTCCATTTAGCATTGCATAATATATTCCCTCTGCTTCTACAGGACATGGAAAACCAGCAGCATCACCTATTAACATTAAGTTTTCTAGCCATGTCCTTTTCGGTCTTTTTAAAAAAGTTAATAAATGAGCTTGTATTTCTCTAGGAACGCCTTGGACTAACTCGATTTGCTTTTTTACACTTTTGACCTTTAAAAAATCCTATAAGTAAGATTTAGCATTTTTTTCAAATTTATTTACAAATTGTCCTAGACCTATATGAATTCCATCTGCATGAAAAAAAGAATAACCTACTGGAAATTTAGGAGAAAACTAGTAATGTAAAGCATAATCATCAAAAATTCTATTAAATAAATTGGTATTTGCTTTATACTCTATTGCAAGCATAAGCGTAAGCTCGTCATGCTCCCATTTATCTCGTATTCCAGCTTTTTTTGCTATAATTGAAGTTACTCCATCAGCACCTATGACTATTCCTTTATATTTATTTCCATTCTCATCTATAACTCCACATATTTTATTATTTTCGTCATATAATAAATCGACTATTAATGTAGATGTTTTTATAATGCTACCAGCGTTTATAGCCAGTCCGCTCAAATATGGATCGAATTCACTTCTATAAACATTTAATGTTAAAAAACTTTTAGCCTCTTCATAACGACCCAACCTAGAAGATGCTGAAAACCCATAAAATGACTCTTCAACTAAATTTTCATTAATAAAATGAGAAATAGCCGTTCTGGATATCCTCCCTGTATCAAAATCTTTTTTTAGATATGGAAAATCTCTAAAACATTTAGGTGATAAGGCTGTCCCTGAACAATTTTTTTCACCAATATTTCTTCCTCTTTCAAATACAATTGTTTTTAATCCTTTTTCTGAAGCATATTTTGCGGCAGTAAGTCCACCAGGACCAGCACCAACTATAATTAAATCATATTGTTCCATTGTAACCATAATACCACAATAATATTTTAACTCTTTTGGACAAAAATAATTATCATTTTATAAAATTAATCTTAACAGAAATAAATTAAACAATAATTTCAACAACTAATTTTTGATCAATTCCTTTATATTAATTTCTACCAGTAATTTCTGTTATTTGAGCAATTTTTACAATTTAATGATGTGTTCCATAACCCTTTATCATATTTATCATGTATACTATAAGAAATTTGAGTTCCTGTTTGAATTTTCTTATTGCCTATTTGTTTGAAAAAGGATGATATTCTGTACCAATATCAATAATTTTTTACTTGATTACCAATCCATATAATTAGCAAATTAAATTGGAAAAAAGTTTAAAAAAAATTGAAAAAGAAAATTATTTTTGAGTGTTTTTATGCTTTTTTCTTATTAAGTACGCTATTAATATTATAACAGTTATGACAATGGATGCGAGAATAAAATATACTCCAAATCCTGGAAAATAAACTGTTGGTGATGTTGTAGGATAACTATTTGAGTCTAAAGGATCAGTACCTGCGTTAACTTCTGTCCCATCTGAATATCCATCATTATCAGTATCGAATTTATTTGGATCCGTAGTCGAATTTATTATTTCATATCCATCTGAAAGTCCATCACCATCAGTATCTACTATATTAGGGTTTGTATTTGAATTGAATGTTTCGTATCCGTCTGAAAGTCCATCATCATCAGTATCTTTATTGTCAAAAAAATATGCTCTATAATTACTATTTCCTGTTATAATATAATCGCCATTATTTGATATTGCTACTGTCCTTACGTAAATACCTGCTGAATAGTACCATAAAGGTGTTGAACTTGCTCTATTAAATAAATAAAACATACTATTTCTATTACCCGCAACTAAATATTGTCCATTTCTTGAGATTGCTACTGACAATAATCCAGCGCCGGTATTGTAGCTCCAAGTTGGTGTAGGACTAGCCCTATTAAATAGATATATTTTATAATCACTGCTTCCTGCGACTACATACTGTCCATCTCCAGAAATCGATACCGACCATACATATCCACCCGTTGTATAAGTCCAAATTGGTGTAGAACTATTTCTATTAAACAAATATACTTTATGATCCCGACTTCCCACCGCAATATAACTCCCGTCATTGGATATCGCTACTGAATAGATCCAATCACCAGTGGTATAGGTCCACATTGGCACGGGACTGGTCCTATTGAAAAAATAAATCTTATGATCACTGCTCCCAACTATTATATACTCTCCATCTCCAGATATCGCCAATGACCAGACATAATCACCAGCAGTATGATTCCACATCGGCACGGAACTACTTTTATTAAATAAATAAGTCTTATTATCCCTGCTTCCTGCCACAATATACATCCCATCATCGGATATTGCCACTGTTTCAATATAACCTCCAGCACTATAACTCCAAATCGGAGTGGAACTTGACCTATTAAATAAATAAACTTTATTTTTATAATTTCCACCCACAATATACTGCCCATCATTGGATATCGCTACCGAATTTACATCAGAATCTGTTGTATAATTCCATACGGGAATAGAACTAGTTTTATTAAATAGATATAAATCATGATTATTACTCCCTACTACAATATATTGTCCATCACCAGAAATTGCTACTGACCAAACATCATTATACGTATTATAGATCCAATTAAGTGTTTTTGTAGGTACCGCATTACATATTTTAATCGGAAATATAAAAGAAAAGAATACTATAAAAATGAAAAATATAACAAAATAATTCCAAGTTCTCAATTTCATAGTAGGAACACTCTATTTAATTTTATTATGATACAATAAGAACAAATTAATATAAGTTTTGATAAATTTTTAATTAATATAAAAAGGTTTTAATAAATTTTTAATTAATATAAAAAGATTTTGTATAGTTTGCAAAAGTATTTTTTTCGTCAAAAACATATAAATATCAAATAATCTGAACCGTGCTTTTTCTCTATACTATCTAATAAACTAGCATAATTCTCCGATCTTTTTTAGACCAATTTATGGTAGTTTTTAATGAAATTAATCCAAATCCAATTTTTAAACTTAAATATACAAAAATTTAATTAGGAACAAAAAAAGATTAAATAAAAATATTGGTAATTTAAAATTTAAATTATTAAAATATTTATAAATTGAAGACGTGTAAATTATTTAATTAATAATAAAAAATGTACTAGAAATCATTGGCGTTATTAAATGGTAAATGTAGATATACTAAAAGGGATCGTTTTTTCGTGCTTCGGTGATAAAGGTCCAGAGGCTAAATATTGGTTTCCAATTTCATTAGACCAAGATATGTTATTAAAAATTTCTGTTAAAACAATAACTCTTTTAGCTGGAGACTCAGGTGAAGCGACTAATCAGATAGCTTTTATTCAGTTTCCAGAGGATCATTTATCTACATTTGTTTATTTGTTTGGAATTCCTAATGAAAATGCTCGTGGAAAAAAAGTAGCTGCTTCAATCTCACTCTTAATAGTAGACAAATATAATTCGATCTTTTATTTTAATATGAATGAGTTAGAAAATTCAATAAAAGAAATATCTGAAAAAATTATAGCCAATGAAGTTAATAATAAGTCATCCAAAAAATTACTTGTAGAATTCTATTATGATTTAAAGGAAAAAGTCCAAATTTATACCCAACACAGAATTACTACCTTTAAGATTAAAGACGACTCTGAAGAATTGCCATTTAAAGATTTTAAAGAATTTAATTATAAAATTGCCTTAGTTGGGGCGCCAGGTGTTGGTAAAACTTCTTTATTATTAAGGTTTACTGAAGAGGCATTCAGGGACCGATATATTGCGACAAATGTAGCAAATGTAAATATTAAAACTTTAGATTTAATGGACGAAAAAATTAGGGTTCATTTTTATTTATGGGATATTTCAGGGCAGGCTTGTTACATTGATATGAACGAGAAATTAATCAATGGATGTGATGCAATTATCTATGTCTATGATATAACAAGGTTTGATACTTTTAATGAAGTAAAATATTGGTATGATTGGATTAATGATAATATTGGTTATAAAATTGGCGTTTTAGTGGGAAATAAATTAGATTTAAAAAGAAAAGTATCAAAAGAAAATGCTAAAAATCTAGCAAAACGTTTAAAATTAGGATATCTTGAAACATCTTCAAAAAATGGGACTAATGTAAATCTTCTTTTTGAAAATATTGCTAAAGCTATATTAAAATTATATCAATCCAGTTAAGAGGCGAAAAATAATTCAGGTTTTTCCAGGGCATTTTTGTGTTTCTTATTTGGCATATAATTTAGTATTATTTATTTTCGGGAATTATTTACAACCTTCTTATCTCGTTATAGTACCATCAATTATCTGCGGTCTTTTACCAGATTTAATTGATGTTGTTTATTCTTCTATCAAAAGATTTGTTATAAAACAAAATAAGGTAGATTTTCGACATCATTCTTGGCCCACTCATTTTCCTTTCATGTATATTCCATTTATTGTATTAATATTTATTTTTCCTAGTGTTCTAACAATTTCAATGGCGATAAATATATATCTCCATTTTCTAGGAGATACTTTTTATTCAGATGATGGTATAAGATGGTTATGGCCTTTTATGAAGCATAGGTCGTTTAAATTATTAAGTAAATCAATGGTAGGTAAACATGATAAAGAATGGCTAATTGCATATAGAAAAACACCGTTATTTAAATTCGAATGGGTATTATTCATTTTAACTTCAGTAATCATAACAATAAATGCATATCTATTATATAATATTATTATATTCTTTTTAGTTATGGCTATAATGGTCTCATTAATGATTTTTTTTTATTATTTTGAAAAAAGTTTGGAAAAAAATCTTTTAAGAAAATTCTTTAAGAAAGATAAATAATGCTTAATATTTATGGTAGAGAGTTTAAAATAGAATATTAAATTGCAAAATTATGAAATTTTTTCTTATAATTTTATTATTTCGATAATATTATTATTCAGAGTTATTTTCTTTTGCTCATTAATTTAATATATATTACCTTAAAATTCTTAATTCGCTTTGTTAACTTATTCATTAATAGGATATACAAAAAAATTTTTGAATCATTTTGTATATTTGAAAATAAATTAACTAAATCTCCTATAAATGATGAAATTTTAATGTTTGTTGGATATTTTTGATTCATTTAACTTAAAAAGGATAATAATATTTTTTAATATAAGAAATTTTATGAAATTTTATTGATCAATAACATTTATTTTAAAGATTTTAGATTAGAATTTTTATTAAAGTAAAAATAAAAAAATATCTTTAAAATACAATAAATTGATGTGATAGACAAATGCAAAAAGATAAAATAACTGATGACCAATCTCGAATGATGAAATTTTTTGAAACTGGAGAACCTATAAAACTAGACAAAGGAAAATTAGCACTTTTAATAATTGAGTGGGGTATCGTTATTTCTATTGGTGTAGTATGTTTGTTATCGCTTTTAACTCCAGCTAACTTAGATCTATTATATGCTTTGTTTTTTTTATCAGGTTTATTGGCTTCGACAGCACAATTCTGGGTTATTATGATATTATTCATAACGATTTCTTTTGCTGCTAGCTTTTTTGCAGTCATTACAATAAATAAACTTTTAAGAAAATATGGGGCTGGCGTTTTAAAGTTTTCAATAATATTTATAACAATTATAATCTGGATTATTTTGATTATTTATGTTGTATTTCTGATTATTAATGGATCTGGGCTTGAAGCCTTTTGGTGGCTAATAATCCCTGCTTTTTATACTTTCACATTAATAATATCATTTACGCGATGGAAGCCCGCTTTACGAAGAGCAGGAAATATTTTGAAATTAACAGGACGATTGGTACATGAGGAAAAAGAGTTAATTGTTCCAGCAATTTTAAAAATATTTTTACTGGGGATTTTATCAAGTTTCTTAGGATTGATTGATCTTTCTATAATGATTTGGATTTATTCTTTAGGACTTGACGAATTTATTGTTTGGATTATTGGAATAATTATTTTCTTTGTAGAAAGCTTTTATATTGTCTTTAATTCAAAAGTTTTAACCGCTGTAAATTATGCAATTACATATATTTGGTATAGAAATAAAGATCCGGATTTACGAGATGGATTTGCTGTAGCACTCTATCAAATGGGTGATATTGCAATATTTTCTTTGTTGGAAGCTTTAATTCGCACTATACGAATGATATTAAATCAGCTGTCCAGTAAATCTGGAAAAACAAATCCATGGACCGCTGCAGGATTTAGATTGGCATCAGGTATTATCGGCTCAGTATGGTACTATATAAATTATTTTACACTACCGTCAATTGTGATAGAAGATAAACCGACAACTAAGGCTATTAAAAGCTCTGTATATCGATTATATGACAATTTTGCTGATGTTTTTATTAAAGAAACTGGAGTTAAAATGGCCTTTAATTTACTTACATTCTTAATGGTAACAATATTTTTATCTGGTGGAGTTATTTTTGGACAGATAATTTATTGGATTTATATATTTCCAGTTACTGGATATTTTGTTGACTATGGCTTAATGTTTGGAATTGTAATAATTGGTGCAATTTTATTCGTATTTATTTCAACACTGATAACTCGGCCTGTTTTTATGATGTATAATGATGTATATATGGCATTTCTATTTGGGTTCATTTTAGATAAAGAATCTGGATTTAAATTACCCATTAGAATGCCAGAAGAGTTCAAAAATGATTGGAAAGCTTGGTTTGACCATCATCCACCAATTCGTAGGTGTCCTAAGTGTAATTATGCAGTCCAACCCGGTGAAGAATTCTGTAAACATTGCGGTACTCATGTTCCGTTATAACTTTTCCCCTCTTTTTTCTAATTAAAAATATTATTTGGTGAGTCTTAGATTGAAAAAACTTAATAAAATAATTATTACAAAAGCGCAACTAAAAGAATTGATAGATTGGGCACAAAAATGCTATCCAAATGAAGCACCTGCAATTCTTGTTGGTAAAATCAATACTTCTAACAACTTAGGGATCGTAGAAAATGTTTATACCCTTAAAAATGTTGTTGAAAGTCCTGTAAAATTCCAAATAGATCCTGAGGAACAATATCGTATCTATCGAATAGCTGAAGAAAATAATCAAGAAATTATTGGAATTTTTCATTCACATCCAATGAGTCCAATTCCTAGTGCAATAGACCTTCCCTTTTTAAAATTACACCAAAATATTTGGGTAATTCTTAGTACAACTCAAGATATTGATAATTTAAAAGCGTATCAATGGGCGGAAGACGAGCTTAATAAAGTAGAAATTGAGATTATTGAATAAACAAGATATTTTTTTAATGTTAACTTATTTCATTAAAGATATAAATTTTTGATTATATTTCTATGTCAATCCTTAATTCTTTAACCAATTCTTTGTATCTATTTCTGACAGTAACTTCTGTTACATGTGCAACTTCAGCAATTTCTCTTTGTGTACGACGTTCACCCTCCAAAATTGACGAAATATAGATACATGACGCAGCAAGCCCTGTTGGGTCCTTTCCTATTGTCAGTCCATGTTCTTTAGCAAGTTTAATAATTTCGTTAGCTCTCTTTAATGTTTTACCTGATAAATTTAATTCGTTAGTAAATCTAGCGATATAATCTACTGGACTTGCAAGTGGAATTTTCAAATTTAACTTTTTTAAAATCAATCTATAGCAACGCCCAATCTCTTTTTTATGGACATAAGAACGAGTTGCAATTTCGTCTAAAGTTCGAGGTACATGTCTAATACGACATACACAATATAAACTAGCAGCTATCATTGCTTCAATAGATTGGCCACGTATTAATTTTTCCTCAGTAGCCTTTCGATAAAGTACTGCAGTGCTTTCTTTAATACTCCGAGGGATATTTAATTGTGAAGATAACCTATCAAGCTCAGACATTGCAAGAGCTAAATTTCGATCTATAGAAGAATAAACTCTACTTCTTATCTGCCATTTTCTTAATCTAAATATCTGAGACTTCATTTTTGGAGATATCTTTTTTCCATATGAATCCTTGTTATCCCAAGATATCATGGTACTTAGACCTTTATCATGGACTGTATAGGTCATTGGCGATCCAGTTCTACGCCTTTTTTCTTGTTCAGCATCAAATGACCGCCATTCTGGCCCTTGGTCAATTTCCTTTTCTAAGATTACAAGCCCACAATTACTACAAATTGTATCTCCTCTTGTCCTATCTTTAATAAGCTCTGTAGATTTACATTCAGGACACATTTTTATAAAATCTTCATCATCTTTATAAGTTTTTTCAGAGATCAAGTAAATCCTCCATTTTCCTTCTTCCATTTTATTTTGTTTGTTTTTATATTATATATTTGAATTTAAAAATTTTTAATACACATTATATATGTTTATAATTAATATATGAATTTTTTTATATACATCAAATTGATTTTTCAATAAAATAAATGATATCATAAAATTAATTCGCTAATTTTAAATATTGGTTAGAACTAAATAGATCAATGCGATTATTTTTTTTCTCTTTTCAGAAAACTCGAAAATTAAGGACATATTGGGAAAAATTAGTATCAATAATTAGGCTTTTTATAATATTGCAATCAAATTACTTTTTATCTGCAATTTTCCTGTAATATTCAAAAACATCACTTATTATTTTTTTCAAAATTTTGGTCGGATTTTTTATTTCACTTAATTCAATTCCTTGAGTGATTTTCTTATGCCTTATATAAACTTCTTCTCTTTCTAAATTTTTATTTAAAAATAATATCTTTATCTTTTTATCCGATATCTCACCTTCTAAGTTACTACTTGTTGTAATGTATTTATTCTTCTCAGAAATACTATAAAAAATATGAAAAATAGTATGGTCTGGGTGAAATTCAATATACAAGATTTTATTATTGTTAGAAATATATGATTTTGCTTCATAAAGTAATTTATATGAGCGTTCGAATACTTTTGACTTTACAATTCCTTCAAATTCTGATAGAAAATTGTAATCATCTAATTCTTTTTTTATATTTTGATTGATCACAATAACCATCTAAATTTTCAAGATTTCCTTTAATTTTATAAACAAGGATTTATAATTTAAAATTTTTTAAAATATCTAAAATTCATATTTTTGTGGTATTTTTATATAGATTTATTTTTAAAGTTTCTGTTTTAAGAATTTTTGTTTAATTATTTCTCAATTCTATTATCTATGGTATAATAATTGGTGAGATACATGATTTGATTAATTTTTAGAATAAATTTGAGTATAATTTTATATCCAAGAAAATAGTTCTGTAAAGCCAAATAATAATCATTTTATTCTAAATGATGAAATATTTCCACTATTAGATTATAATTATTTCATAAAATTAAATATTTTTCTCGTTTATGTTTTCTACTCGATTATTTTATTTATGCCAAATATTTAATTTTAGAAATAAGGACAAACATGCCTTAAAATTAATCAAGTTATATTATTTATTATTTTTTTTTGAATCCCAATTAATAAAAATAATACAAGTAATTATTATAATGAGTCCAATCAAATGATAAATTGTAAATATTTCTCCCAAAAGGATTGATGCAAAGAAAGCAGTTATTATAATTTGAGGAGTAATTAAAATAGTACCAATTGAAATATCCAGATATTTTATAATTTGATACCATGAAAAAACATTTAGACCATAAAGTATTCCTCCTAATACATAGAATATTACATTATTGGGGTCTAAAATTATTGAAAATTTTTCAATTCCATAATAAAAGAAATAAAATAAAAGTAAAATTAAAGTAGTAAATATATTTCTCCACATTACAAGTTCTGATGAAAAAGTAATTCTATTTTCCAAGTAAGGTTTACTACATGTATGTCCAAACATCCATATTGAAGAACAAATTAAGATAAGGATAACACCAAAATTTATTTCTAATAAATAGAATTGCATTTGAGTTATTGCAATTATTATACCAAAAAAGAGAATAATAGAAAAAAATATTTGGATTTTTGAAACATTTTCTTTTAATATTAAATAACCAAAAATTAATCCAAAAAATGCAGTACTTTTAAGAGCAAGTGTCCCGTTTATAGAACCTGCATATCGTAATCCTGTGTAATATAAAAATATAACAATGGAAAACATAAATCCAATTAAAACAAATAAATACCATTTAGAATTTCCAAAATGAAGTTTTTTGGTATTATTTTTAATGGCACTTCTTTTAATATTACGATTTATCTTATTTATACTTTTTTCTAAAAAGAAAATTGGAATAAATATTAAAACTTGGATTAATGCTGTCATCCCGGAGAAAATTAAAGAATCCAAACTAGCCGGTCTTAAATTTGCTATAACTGGTTGTAGTCCACCAAATATATTTGATAATACAGCATAAAAAAAGCCTAATTTTGTTTCCTTTTTTACCATGAAATTTACGCTCATTTAATATAGAATTAAAAGATAATAAATGAATTTTTTTTTAAATTTTATTCCGAAATTTTAATTTATGCTTTTATTATTACGTATAATTTAAATTTTTTTAAAAAATCAAGTAGAAACAAAAAATATGAAATTTAAAACTACAAATGTTCATTATTTCGGATTTTTGAACTTAGATAATAGGAGAACTATCTAAATTATAGTCAATATTATAATATAGTCCGGAAATTTTTTCATGTATATATTTATTGAGTTAAAATTAATTAAGATTAAAAAAATTGATGAATTGAAAAAAATAATTAATGAAAATAATCATTTAATTCAATAAAGAAATCATTGATAGATATAAGCAATAAAAATGATTTAATTTCTATCTATATCTAAAAATATGAAATAATAAAATTTTTAATTAATTTTAATTGAATTAATTAATATGAATGAAAATTTTGACCCAAATAATGTTAAAGAACGGATTAAAATAGATAATAAAGAATTTAATATATTCAAAATTGATAAATTAAAAGAATATGGTTTAGATAAGATTTCTCAATTACCTTTTTCAATAAAAATTTTATTAGAATCTATCGTACGGCAGTTTGATGGGCAGATTATTAAGGTACAAGATATAAAAAATATAGCTAATTGGACAGTTAATAACTTAGAGAGGAAAGAAATTCCATTCAAACCGGCTAGGGTTATATTGCAAGATTTTACAGGTGTGCCAGCTGTAGTGGATTTAGCTGCTATGAGATCTGCATTATATAGACTTGGGAAAGACCCTTCCGAGATTAATCCGGTGATTCCAGCTGATTTGATAATAGACCATTCAATTCAAGTGAATTATTTTGGGACTAAAAAATCAAGAGAATTAAATGAAAAAAAAGAATTTACCAGAAATAAAGAACGTTATAGTTTATTAAAATGGGCACAAAATTCTTTTAATAATTTTCGAGTAATTCCACCCGGAAGAGGTATAATTCATCAAATTAATTTAGAATATTTAGCTTCTGTAATTCAAATGAAGAAAGTTGGAGATGAATTATATGCCTATCCAGATACGGTTTTAGGGACTGATTCACACACGACTATGATTGGTGGACTTGGTATAGTTGGGTGGGGTGTGGGGGGAATTGAGGCAGAAGCGGTTATGCTTGGGCAACCATATTATTTATCATTACCAGATGTGGTTGGAGTAAAATTATATGGAAAATTGGATGATGATGTTTGTGCTACGGATATTGTTCTTTCAATTACAGAATTACTTAGAAGATATGGTGTTGTAGGAAAGTTCATTGAATTTTTTGGCACAGGACTAAAACAATTATCATTACCCGATAGAGCTACAATTTCAAATATGGCACCAGAATATGGAGCTACTATTGGATATTTTCCAATTGATACAAAAACTTTAGAATATTTAGAATTAAGTGGTAGGAATAAAGAACTTGTTAATTTGGTCAAGAAATATACAATTGAGCAGGGACTTTTTTTAAAAGAATATAATAATAATAGAGTAGTATATAGTAAGATAATAGAATTTGATTTAGGAAATGTTGTACCAAGTTTAGCGGGCCCTAAAAGGCCTCAAGATCGTGTATCATTAATTAAATTAAAAGATGCATTTAAAGAAATAGTAAAAAATTATAATAATTCTAAGAGTAGTTCTATTAATTTAAATAACCATAATAAAAACTTTAAAGATAATAAATTTAATCAAAAGCAAATTCAAAAAGGATTTGGAAATGAGCTATATTTCATAGATGAAATTGTTGATGGTACTATAGTTTTAGCTGCTATTACTTCATGCACTAATACATCAAATCCAAATGTTTTAATAGGAGCGGGATTACTAGCTAAAAAAGCTATTGAACATGGTCTAAAAGTTAAACCATTTATAAAAACAAGTTTAGCTCCAGGGTCAAGAGTTGTAAAAGATTATTTAGAAAAAGCTGGACTTTTACCATATTTAGAGGGGTTAGGATTTCATATTGTTGGATATGGTTGTACTACATGTATTGGAAATAGTGGTCATTTATTTAATGAAATAGAAAAAATAATACTTAATAAAAATATAATTGCTGTAAGTATAATATCTGGAAATAGAAATTTTGAAGGTAGAGTACACCCATTAATAAAAGCAAGTTATTTAGCATCACCCATGTTAGTTATTGCTTTTGCAATTGCAGGTAATATTTTAATAAATTTAAAAAAAGAGCCATTGGGTTATGATCCAAATGGAGATCCAGTCTATCTAAGTGAAATTTGGCCTACAAATGATGAAATTATGGAATTAATTGATAAAAATATTAATTCAAGTATTTTTAAAAAACAATATTCAAATATTTTTGAAGGAACTGAACAATGGAATAGCTTGGAAATTCAAGGTGGAAAATTATTTAAATGGGATAAGAATTCGACCTATATACTTGAACCGCCTTTTTTTAAAGATTTTTCAATAGAAATGCCTAAATTATCGGATATAAAAAATGCAAGGTGTTTAGCTATCTTGGGGGATTCAATAACGACGGACCATATATCGCCGGCGGGATCAATTCCAAAAGACAGTCCTGCGGGCCAATATTTAATATCTCATAACATAAATATAAATTCATTCAATTCTTTCGGGTCTAGACGCGGTAATCATGAGGTTATGATAAGAGGTACTTTTAGCAATATCAGATTAAAAAATAAATTAACACCCAATAGAGAAGGTGGCTGGACCATTTATCTACCTACAAATGAAGAAATGCCAATTTATAATGCAGCAATGAAGTATTTAGAAAATGGTATTCCAACTATTATTTTTGCAGGTAAAGAATACGGTACTGGAAGTTCGAGAGATTGGGCAGCTAAAGGGACTCAGTTATTAGGAATAAAAGCAGTAATTGCAGAATCTTTTGAACGAATTCATAGAAGTAATTTAATAGGAATGGGTGTATTACCATTGCAATTTAAAAGTGGCGAGAATATTGATACATTAGGGATTAAGGGAGATTATTTATATGATATTATAGGATTAAATGATTTAGGCCCAAATAAAGAATTAAATATAATAATTAAAGACAAAAATCAAAAACAAATTAAAAAATTTAAAGTCGAAATTAGACTGGATAATTTAATGGAAGTTAAATACTACAGAAATGGCGGAATATTGCAGACAGTACTTCGTAATATGTTAAAAAATAAACACATAACAAATTTTTAGGAAAAATTCATTTCCAATAGAAATCTTTTTTTATCACAAATTTAAATTAAAGGTGATGGGCTGCAATTATCATGAAATTTATTTAGGAATGGGCTTCTGCTGGCCTATATCCTCTAAAATAAACTATGAAAACTTGGCAGCCGGATCGTCCGATTGAGCTTAGAGCTCCTAATATAAATTGGCGTCCATGCCAAGTTTTGCAGCCCATCATATTTTCAAATAAAAGATGTGATAAATCATGAGAAACAAAAATAAAAATTTTTTGGAATTGGAAGAGGGTGAAGGAAAAAGAAAAAAAGGAGCGGTAATGGGTATTGACGTGCATAGGGATATAATGGCATATTGCATAGTGGACGAAGATAAAATATTAAAAGAAAAGATGAATTGTTAAATAACTATGTTGGAATTAATCGTTTAATTAAAATAATAAGAAGATATAAGGTGATAAGTGTTGCTGTGGAATCAACAGCACAATATCATTTCAAACTAGTATTTGAAATGGTAAATAATGGGATTGACATATTAGTAGCAAATCCGCAACAGACAAAAACAACACAGGGTAAAAAAACTAACAAATTTGATGCAAGGAGGATCGCCGTGGCGCATAGAGATAGTAGATTGAAGCCATCGTTAATCCCTCTTGTTGAATTATTCAATTTAAGGAAAGCAGTTAGGTATAGGTACAAAATTATAAATGAAAAAACAAAGATAAAACAGAGGGTAAACCAAATATTCCACCAAAAAGATTTTAAATATAAGAAATTGTTGAATTCCAAGCAAGGCTTGGAATTATTAAGTTTAGCATCAATAAGGGCGGTTGATGATAAAAGTTTAAGTGTTATTAAAGGAAACTATTCATACTTAGTAAAGGACGAAACTCAAATAAAGGAATTTAAAAATTTTCAAGATAAGTTCGATGAAATCGAATCTGTAACTTTTTAAAATGATACAATACAGCTCTAATTTTTAAGTATAATAGAGAAAAAGCAAGAATCAACTTATTATGTAATAGCAAAGAATAATAAACAATTCAAAAAGCAAATAGAGCTTCTATTAACAATTCTTAGAGTGGAACCAAATATATCCGTGGTTATTATGGCTGAAATAACAGACATCACATATTTTCAGAGTCCAAGAAAATTGGTCAAATGGGCTGGACTTGCACTAAAGGTCTATCAGTCCTGGCATAAAAAACATATAACAGGAAAAATTCAGAAGGGTGGAAATAAATATCTAAGAAGAGCAGTTGTTTTAATATGTAAGAACATATATGCAAAAGGAAAAAAATCCAATAAAAAGATATGTGTTGAAGATAAAAGAGTGAACCGATAATTATTGGAAAGCAATATGTGCAGGTGCGAGAAAATTACTAACAATAATTTGGTATATGTTAAAAAGAAGAGAATATTGAATTAATTTTAAGATGGACAATGAGTGGATTGATTCAGATGATTTGCAAAAATTAAGTTGTATCGGTTTATTACTTCATAACGCACCACCTCAACTAATTTTTTCTAAAACAGATTTCATATCAAAATTATTAAGTAAAGCATATTCCATTGACTTTAAATGTTATGAAGAGATTAAAAATAGTTTATTAAATATTATTAGAAATATGACGAAATCCGGAATCGTAGGTCAAATATTGCCTCAAGATGAATATCTTCGTGATGAATCAAAAAAAGTTTTAGAGAATATTACACCGAGAACTCCAGCTTATGAATTCTATAAAACAATTCTAACACTTGCAAATGATTCAATAAAAGATACGATCTTAAGAAATGAAGAATTATCTGAAGATGTGTAAATCTATATATTTATTGAATTAAAAAGGTAATTAATTTAAATAAAAAAGATATTTTTGATTATTTTCACACCAATTTTTCTTATTTCAATAATTCTTACTTTTTTGACTCTCATTTTACTAAATTTGTCAAATCCACATATCTTTTTGGGTAATTTAATGTCAGATTTAATTGCAATCATTTCTTTAATGATTTCATGAGGGATTGCTTTGTACGACAAGATAATTAAAAAGGATATATAAAAATAGAATATTCTCCAACGAATTTTTTCAATTTACCAAGATCCTATCTGTTTGAAAAAATTTTTGAATCAAATAGTTTTAAAAAAGATATGATTAATGTTATGAAAACAAGGATTAAATCTGTAATAATATTGGTCTAAAAACTTAAAAAAATGTAAAGTAAAAGGTGAGATAATACCAGAAGAAGGAGAAATTAAAGAAGATCCCGCCATATTACACTGGGAAAGTAGGATAATGAAGACGGATCCAAGTAATAATGCGATTCTTAAACCTATCTCATTGGATTATGAAATGTTATTTAAAGACATAATAATAAATCGCGATGATTTTGAATACTTAGATATCATTTTTTTTCTATAATGATCTTTTTCATTTAAATTAATGATAGATAGACTCATAAAATAAAAACATAAAAAGAAAATGAGGAAAAAGATGTTAAAAATAGGAAAAATTACAACTTATGAAAATGGTATCTACACATAAAAAATATTTTCAGAAGATCTTTTAGAACCAAAAAGTATTGAATATCATCTCATAAAAAAGGCGGGTGGTTGGAAAAATTTTTTAATTGTCCAAAAAAATGAAAAATTCTCAAATTATAAATTGGACTAGTAATTTAATATACAAAAATTGGTAAAAAATTTATTGGTATTTACAAATCAAATAACTATTAAAAAAAATGAGATGAAATTCTTCAAAATCATTATAAATTAATTTTAAGAGGAACTAAACATAAAAAATATAGATGAAAGATTTTTAGATGAAATTATCAATGTAATTGATCCCTATGCTGAAAAATTTGGAGAACCTTTAATTCAACAACAAGAAAAAATCGCAGAACTGAATGTTATTCCTTTGAGAATCTTGGAGCACATTGATTTCCTAAGACCCGAACTAAAGGATAGAAAAAATGATTTAATGATATCCATAAGATTAACTGAATATATAAAAATTTTTGATTGGATTAAAATTTGCATTTTATTCGGTTCTTATCAATCTGTGTTTCGGGAATTATGATTAATAATTAATAGCATGTGTTAAGCATCTTATATTAACACAAAGCATTTCAATACTAAGTATTAAATCTAAACTTGAAGTTTGCAAAAATTTAAGCGACATAAAGGATTTAGGTTCTAGATTTTTCAATAAAATAAAAAATTCTTCACTTCTAAATAAAAGAAAATTAGAAAAATTATTTAAAGAATTATTAAGTTATGTGTACCACCATTCCTATCACGATGATGTATAGTCTTTACCAGAAAGAACTACTGTAAAATTACAAGTTGAAGATTTTTTAAATAACATTTATAATACGAATATATTAATAGTATGTATTAAAACATCAAAAGAAATAAACGAAGAAATAATTAAAATTAGTTCTGAATTCCAAAAATTCTTTTTATTAACATATAACCCCTAATAAAATTTTCAATTCAACTTAATGATTAAATCATGTCCTATATTTAGTAATTAATATATTTTCATTAAATCCACTACAATATGAATTAATTGGGCAATCATCACAATTTGGATTTTCAATATTAAAACAAAAATGTGTACCAATATACATTAATCCATCATCTAAATCCCCAGGTCCATATTTTTTCTCTTTTAATAATTGTGCAATTGGTATTTTTTGAATCTCGTATTTTTTAGGGGCTCTTCTATGCGTTAAAAGATATTTAACACAAAGATCTCGATAGATATTAGGATCAATGGTCGAAATGTTTTTAGTTGCTTTCATCCCCCTGATATTAGTTACTCGTATATAATCTGTTCCTCCTTTTCCTTGGTTTGGCTGTATTACATTAGATTTCTTATAATCATCAATATCAGCCCAATTAAGTAAATATCCCGTTCTAAAGAGAACTCTTCCTGCATTGCTATCGAAAGGAACTTCAAACGAATATTTTCCCCAAGTTATATCTCTCTTACGAGTTAAATTAAAAGTATGTACTATCCATTTTGCGAATAAATGGGCAGCTTTATCCCCAATTGCCTTACCTAAGCCATAACGCTTGTGTTGTTTGATTTTTTTTGACATTATCTCTGCTGATGAGGGCCATTCGGCATCATTATCATCTTCTAAATAATCTAATAAAAGTTCAGGATTTATATCATCATCCTTACTTTTATAATCATTTTCTAAAATCAATGGAACAGATAATGGAACTCCCCAGCGAAATACAGCATAATTCAATGTTTGGGTTGTATTATCCATAAATAAATTATATTTTAAAGCCGTACTATTGTTATTTCTAGCCCATTTTTTTGCTCTTAGTTTTTTAACGATGTCGTGTACATTATCGATTTCTGTTATTATAATTCCAAGTTCTTTAAAAAAATCTAATGGTGTATGTAATATGCGAATTTCATGCCTATATAAATAATTTATTGTATCACAAAGAAGTTGTCTAACACCTTCAGTATCAGGTCCTTGATCAAGCACCGCGTTTAACAGTAAAAATCTTGTTATAAGTTCCCTCCTTGTACAATTACCATCTAGGCTGTTTAATTCATTAGTAATTAAATTAAAATCTTTGTCAAAAAAATGTCTAAAAATCTCAACATCCTTAATATAGGGTTCAGACTTATTTTTTGAACCAATTTCAGCAATAACCTCAATAAGTTTAACATCATCCATAATAATCAGACTCTTTTATTATTCGAAATAACGATCTAATCTTGTCTTTTTACCAGAGTATTTTTTTATCTCATTAACATATTTCTTTAAATGAGGATATTTTTTTAATAACTCTTCTTTAGATGGTAAATATTCTTTGAGTGGTCTAAAAAACTGTCCTACTTTGATATTATTAATGTAATTTTGGTGAATTTCCTTCATTGTTTGATTTATTTCAAATCCATAATAATGTCTATATAATCCTTTTGCGCAAATTGCAGTTGTAGCATTTCCCATAAATGGATCAAATATCAAATCACCTGGTTTTGAAGAAAAATTGATACACTTATTAACAACATCTTCAGGTAATTTTGTACCATTTTTTCTTTGACCTGGTAGGTATCTCCTAGGAATAATCCATACATCTTCTGGATAATATTCGTATTTATTAAAAAAATATTTTTTTTCGTTTTTTACAAGAAATAAAATGTGATAATGAGAAGAGACAAATTTTCTTTTAGTAAACACACCAAATTGATATTTCCAGATAATATGATTAACAAGTTTTAAATCTGTTTTATTAATAGCGTTTAAAAGATCATTTAAATTTGTCCAGCCCGAAAAAATATATGCCGAAGCTGTTTTTTTCATTATTCTTGGAAGGCATTGAATCCATTTTTCGGTAAATTTATCATAGTCTTCTTTTATTTCTACATAACCATCTTCTACTAAAATTGAATTTCGATTATATTGACTACCTTTTCCTGAGAAGTTTATTCCAAAAGGAGGATCTGCTATAATTAAATCGACAGATTCTTCAGGTAGATTTTTCATACCCGATATGCAATCTTGATATAATATTGTATTTTTTTCAATTTTATGAATAGATGTTTCATATAATTTCCTTGCTTCTTCATGACTCCAATCGAATTCGATTTTAAAATTTAATTGTGCTAGTCCTGCTTTGTAATTTCTACTTTTCTTCTGAGTTGGTTTCTTTAAATCAGTTCTTGTCATTTTTATCTATCTATTAATAATAATATTAATTATTATCTTTCATTTATATCTAATTATTAGATGTAGAAAAATTTAATAAAATTATAGGATTTTGATAAAATAAGTTTCTTCTTTATTTTCTACCGACAAAATTGTATAATTCTTTTTATTTAAGTTTGTCGGTTATTTATTATATCTATCAAGTTTTCTAGTGGGCTTATTTTAAAGATTTCAATGTAATTTAAATTTATATACTATTTCTTATTCCAAAGTTAGTCAATATTATGATAGACATATATCTATAATTAAGTTAATAATTATATTATTTATGTAAAATAGTGTTTATGTGAGAATTGATATCCTAGTTGAAGGTTGTTCTGTTATTCAGCAAGATTGTATTGGATATTTGCCCGAATTGTGGAAAAGATATTGGATATCTGCTATTAAAGAATTTTTAGAAAAAATTCTTAATTTGACTGAATTAATAAAAAAAGAGATAAATTGCCATAATTGACGTATTAAAATAATAGTACGACTATTATTAATGTTTTTAGGGGCTGCATTTCGATTAACTACAATACAGCTTGAGTGTGTACTCTTAAATGATAGGAATCAAATGCTTTTTAATTTTTAATAATTATTTTTTGAACATATTAATATTTCATATTCAGAATGAGGCAATAGAAGTTTTATATTTGACAAATATAAGAAAAAATCAAGAAATTTGCATAGAAGATAAAAAAAACGGTATCATAAATTATATTTAGAATAATGTATAAATATTTTCTTATAATTATCTAAGAGTTCAGACCATAGGGCAGATTTAAATGTTTCAGAGAAGGAATTTGTTTCACGAAATATTTTATAAAAGGGATATTAAATTGAAAAAACGGCTATTCAACAGATTTAATATACAAAACTTTTGTTTTCATAAAATCAAAAATGTTATCATCAATACTCTACTTAAAATTAATTATAAATGAGAGTGTTATCATTGATAATGAGATATTACAAGTTATGGGACACTCTCTCGGGTTTTTTCAAGAGTCCCTAGAATTGATAAATTATATAAGGCGTATTGAAAGTTTAACATTGATATTTTTAATGAAAATATTAGAGAATAATGTGGATATTTTAATAAAAGAGGGAATTATCAATGTTGAAACGATAATCGAAGATTCTACTTTCTGTAAAACGAGAAAAGATGACTAAGATGGCGTAAAATATCATGATAGAGATAATAAAAGTACTCGAGTCTTAAAATTTCAGGTACTAGTTGACCCAAATTGTATTCCTCTTATTATAATCTCTCGTAAAGGGAGCAAGAACGAAAGATCTGGATTTATTACATTAAAAGATAAATTAATTTTACTTAAAAAAAAGCTGGTAAATATGAATTAAAAATAGGACATGTTAAATTAGATGCCGAATGTTGTTCTTTAGAGATATTGGAGTTCATTGAAAAAAGAATACGAGTAATCCTTGTTGTTGATATTGATCTAATGAATTCGGACATATTAAAAGAATAAAAGAAGATGTTGGAATATTTCAAGCAGTATTATCTTAAGATAATAAAATTAGGGTTGAAATTTCCAAAATTAGCAAAGATGTGCTAATATTGATCCTTAGAAGATATTGACATTACTTTAAATAAATTGGAAAAAAAAATAAAAGTGAAATTTCGAAACTGGTATTAAATTATCTAAGGGTATTTGAGGATGTTGGAATTGATACATTTATCATAGAATATAGAGGTAGAAAGGTAATTGAAGGATTGTTTGGGATGATGAATGGCTTCTATGCATTATTGGGTGATATAGATAGGAGACTATCATTGAAATATAAAAGATAAGCTCATAAACATAGTCTATTTATATTAATAGCAATGCAATGTTTAGCATACTTTAATTATAAGATATTACGTAAGAAAATAATTAAATTAAGAGCATTATAGCATATAAAAATGAAGGAATAGAAGTAATATATTAAAAGTCTAATAAATTTAAAAAATGTAGATATGAACTTATTTCATCAAATGGCTAATATACCTAAAAAATGGTGTATTAATTTATTAAAAAAATAGAATTTGATTTTTATGAAAAATTATTTTTTAGAAGCTTCTTCTAATGCTGCAATTACGGGTAATTTTTTACCAGTAAGATAATCAAGCATTGCTCCACCACCAGTACTGATGAAATTAATAGGAATTTTTAGGTCTTGGCAATATCCGCCCATTTCTCCACCACCAACAGTAGTAAATGCGTTTGATTCACCCATAGCCTCGAGTACCATTTTAGACCCCAAGTTAAAAGGTGGCTGTTCAAATACACCAGGGGGTCCATTAGCTACAACTGTACCAGCTTCTTTTATGATTTTTACGTATTCCTCTGCTGTTTTTTCACCGATATCGTTAGAGGGTAGTCCATATTTTGAAATTTCTTCTACTGGAACATCTTTTCTTTTTCCATTGTCATTTAATGATAAGTCAATTGGGAGTTTCAATTTATCTTTGTATTTCTGATAGATTTCCTTTGCGGTAGATATGTAATCGTCAAAATTTTTGATTGGCTTTTTATTAATTTCTCCAATATCAATACCAGCAGCAGCAAGCATAATATTTTGTAAAAGTCCACCAATTAGAATTAAATCTGCTTTATTGTTTTCAAGTAGGTTTTTCATTACTTTAAATTTAGTCTCTACTTTGGCACCACCAATTACAAATATTACAGGTTTTTTAGGATTTCCTAGGATTTTTTCTTCCATAATTTCAACTTCTTTTTCCAAGATACGTCCCATACAACTCGGTATGACTTTAGTAAAACCTATTAGAGACGGAGAAGACCTATGAGCTGCTCCATAAGCGTCGTTTACATATAAATCAAATAATGGTGCCAAATTTTGGACAAAGTGAGAATCAGCCATTTTATCAATATCATTTTTTAAATTTACTTCTTCAGCATAAAATCGAACATTTTCAAGGACTAAAATTTCGCCTGGTTTAAGTTCTTTTATTGCTGCCCTTGCTTTAGTCCCGAATAAGTCATCAACAAAATGAACTTGATCGCCATATAATTTTTTCATTGCTTCTGCATGTGGAGCCAAAGAAGTATAATCTTTTCCACCTGGGCGCCCTTGATGAGCAATAAGTACTACTGCTGCTTCTTTAAGGTCATCTAATGTATTTTTTAATTCCTTAATTCTTAATAAATTCATTAATTTGTTTTCTTTTCGCGTAATTGTTGAATTAATATCAGCTCTTACTAGCACTTTTTTACCCTTAACATCAAAATCATCTAATGTATTAATACCATATTTCAATTTTCATTCCACCATTTTAATTTAGAATAAAAATACTATTTAATTTAAAATGTAAGAATTTTATTAAAAAAATTTTTTATTCTATTTATGTAAAAATGTGAAAAAAGGTGTTAACACTACAAAAATTTATTTTTAATCAGCAAATTTTTGTATTCCTTTACAATTAACCATTTATTAAATCAGTTATAATTATTCTAAAATTAAATTGAAAAATGAAGAAATATTAAGGATATTATGGAGCGTAAATGTTATTTTAATAAATATTCTTCAATTATAAAAATTAAATTAATATCAATATAGATTTTGAAAGAAATTTAGATAAAAAATAGATAAATATAATGAAATATTAAAATTAAAAAGTCTATCAAAACCATAAAAACATTATATTAAAGTTTTGTTGAAAAATAGAAAAATATAGACTTGAATAATCCTAAAGTCAGAAAATTTAAAACTGCTTAAATCAAATATTAGAGATAATATACTCGAACTAACTATCAATTTGATAAAATGATTAATTATGACAGAAAGAGCAGATAAAAGAAATAGACAAATAATAAATTATTTAAAAACAGAAGGAAAACCTTGGATGGATATTTTTTTAGAAATATCTAGAGGTCTACAAATAATTGCAAGGCGGAAAATGCCTTTTATTAGATATAGTGTTATTTGCGGTATATACTCTGATGATGATTTATAAATTCTTTTTAAAAATTGAAAATTAGACAGATTTAAACCTTTATATTAAATAATTTTGTTGTTGCTTCTCGAGCAATTTCTTGAGCTTTTTCTTTAATAATTTTAGCCAGTACTTCTTGAGAGATTAGTTTTCGAATGATTTCATTAAAAACAGACGATGATTTAATCTGAGTTTTATCAAATTTAATATCGAAGCGGTCGACCATAAGTGCCTCAGGTTCTGGACAAGCAAATGTGCAAGCAGTGCAGAAAATACAGTTATTTTTATTTAGTTTGACTTGTCTTTTATCATCCAGAGATGTAAATTCAATAACATTCATCATACAAGCATCAATACATTCCTTACAATCAGTGGGACATTTTTTAGGGTCAATTGTTATCTGGCCTTCAAGATATTTTACCACAGGTTTTTGAGTTTTTGGACAGACTAATTCTTCGCCTAAAAGATCAGGTAAATTTCCGGGGTTTTCTTTAAGTGGTATAGTATGTTCATCATCAATTAAAAGAGTCCAAGCGTTAAATGGGCACATATAATCACATATACCACAAAACGAGCAGCTCTCTACTTTAGGAATATGTACATGCTCTTCATTATCAATTCTTTCTATTGCTTCTTTAGGACATATCATAACACATATTCCGCATCCAGTGCATTTTTCAAGATCGTGCTGAATTACACTTTTATATTCAAGTAGTTCCATAACGTAATTTATTTTATTATCTTCTGTTTTCTCTTTATGATAGAAATTCCGATCTTTCATAACAATTACCTCTTATTATTTAAGAATTTCAATAATTTACTATTAGTTAAAAGCAAATTATCATTATAATTTCGATCCACAAATTTATTTTAAAATTTTTTTATTTTTATTAGAAATTTCGATTAATTAAATAATAAGATAGAATAAAAATAATTCTAAAAAAATCACTAAAAAAATAATTAATCAAAATTGCAAAAAAAATTGGTCCAAAATAATAATGGAAATTTAGTCAAAATCATTATTCAACAGGGACATCATATTCAAAATAATCATCCCAAGGATTTTCAAGCTTTATCATTTCTTCGATAGTTAAGTTCTCAAAGTATCTGCGAAATGGCCTCATTGAATTGCCATGGGCAGAAATTGCAACACTTATCTTTTCTTTTTTCATTTTTATAAGTAAATCTTTAATAAATTCATTGACTCTTTTTTCGACCATTTTAATACTTTCGCCATTTGGAGGAGGGACATCATAGGACCTGTGAATAATATCAAATTGCTTTTTACCGACCTCTTTTATATAATCAGCATGTTTACGACCTTGTAAATCCCCATAACTTCGTTCAATAATTCGGTCATCCACAATTATTTCTACATCTTTATGATATTTTAAAACAATATTAAGCGTGTGCTTTGATCGAGTTAAATGTGAGCAGTAAGCAACTTTAAATTCTTTATCTTTCAATTTTTCAGCAATAAGTTCGGCTTGTTTAATACCCTTTTGAGTTAATTCTGGATCCAACCATCCAGTAAAAATTTTATCACGATTAAAAGTCGTTTCTCCATGTCTAAATAAATATATTTTTAAAACTTTATCTTGGTCTTTAGCCATTTCAATTCAACCAAATAATCAAATCAAAATATAAATTAAATGATTTATCCTTTAAAAAATTGGATGATTTTACTTTTTTTGTTGATTATATATAATTTTTGATTTTAACTTTGTTATTGAATTTTAAGTTACTTATTTTATTAATTAGATAATGAGGAAATTTTATTTTAATTATCAGTATTAGGGGTATGTTCGAATGTTATTACAATTATATAATGAATTTTAGAAAAAATTTTCATTTTCATTTTGATTTTATAATTAAATTCTTTTTACCGGTTTAAATTTCAAATTATTTACATTAAGAGTTTTTTTAATTTAAGATTTATAATTAAAAAATTAGAATTAAGGTGATAATTGGAGAAAAGTTTATCTTTTGAATATGATAATAATTAATTAGAAATTAGATTGACCTAAAGAAAAGTTTGATTTAAAAAATAATCATTTTAAAAATTAAATTTAGGTTAATATATTTAATTTAGAGTGAGATATAATGGTAGAAACTTCTGAACAAGTAAAAGGCGAAATCTGGAGTGCTTCAAAAGAATTATCTAAGAGAGTGAAGAAATTAAGAGATGAATTTTTCTCATTTTATGATAGAGATTATTTTAGAAATGAAGTTAAAGGGTATTCTACTGGAACAGACTGGGATATAGTATATTCCGCACACCAATGGGGTGTTGTTCCTGAGATATATCCATTATTCGGTGCTTTTGAAGATAGTTTAGCTGCTGGTGCCCAAATAGTAAAAATTCCTGATGATTTTTGGGAACATTCAATAGTTATGAGACGAGCAATTTTTTTTAAAGAAGTTATTAAAAAATATTTACCAGTAAAAATTTTAGATGGAGAGTTAATAGTTGGGAGTTATTTTAATACTGCATTATCAAAATGTTTAAATAAAAAAGAAACAAAAGAATGGTTAAAATTAGAAAAAGAATGGATGAAGCAAGCTAATTTTATTCATTTTAATGGAGTGGGAAATGCAGGTGCAGTCCCGGGGCATATTATACCGAATTATCCAAAAGTACTTAAGTTAGGTTTTAAAGGTCTTAAAGCAGAATTTGAGCAAATGATTAAAGAGACAAATGATCCAGAAAAAATTGATTTTTTAAAAGCATTAATAATGAGTTGTGATACAGTAAAGATTTTTTCAGAGCGATATGCGGAAGAAGCTAGAAGATTAACTGAAAAAGAAAACGATAATAAAAGAAAACAAGAATTACAAGAAATAGCTCGTATTTGCGAGAAAGTGCCATGGAATCCAGCTGAATCTTTTTATGAAGCTGTACAGTCAATTTGGACAACGCATATGCTTATAATGGCATGTGAGTCTTATCCTGGTCCAGGTTTATCGCATGGAAGATTTGATCAATACATGTATCCATATTATGAAAAAGATATCAAAAGTGGAAAGTTAACCCGGGAACAAGCTAAAGAAATATTACAATGTTATTGGATAAAGCATAACTATGCATACGATTATCACGGAAGAGTAGGTGAGAATCAAGGTATCAATTCAGGATTTGGGCAATTAATGACGCTTAGTGGTATGGGCCCAAATGGTGAAGATCTTACAAATGATTTAACGTGGTTAATTTTAGATGTAATAGAAGAAATGAATATGCTTGAGCCAAAACCAAATATTCGGATACATAAAAACACTCCAGATAAATTATTAACTCGAATCTGTGAGATGCTTATAAAAAGTCAAGGGAGTCCATTTTTAATCAATTTTGATGAAAATGCAATTCGAGGTTTAAAGTGGGAAGGCGAACCTGAGGAAGAATTATGGAATTATGCACCAGTAGGATGTTTAGAAAATACGTTGCAAGGGTGTGAACGAGCAGGAACAGTAGATGTAAATATTAATCTGGCAAAAGCAATTGAATTAACATTAAATAATGGAAAAGATTTGGTGAAAAATGTTAAAATAGGAGTAAATACAGGAAATCCAGTTAAATTCAAAAATTTTGATCAGTTTTATAATGCATATAAAAAGCAATTAATAAAAATATTAGATTTGATAATGGACAATGCGAACAAAGCTGATAAAATTAGGTCGACTTTCGAGCCAACACCATATTTATCTGCACTAATTGACGGTTGTGCAGAAAATGGAAAAGATATTACTGCAGGTGGTGCAAGATTTAATTTTATTACGGTTGAAGGGATTGGTTTAGGTACCACTATAGATAGTCTAATGGCAATAAAAGAATTAGTTTATAAAGAACAGAAAATTAATATGCAAGAATTGATACAAGCAATTAAAAATAATTTTAATGGGTATGAGAAAATAAGACAATTATTACTTAATAAACCTCCTAAATATGGCAATGATATTGATGAAGTTGACTATCTAGGTAAGGATTTATCTCAATTTTGGAATAAGTATGTCTTTACTAAAAGATCGCCAGCTACTGGCAGAAGATATCGGGCAGGCTATCTTTCATGGAATTATTGGATATCATATGCACCATTTACGGCTGCTACACCTGATGGTCGGAAACGTGAAACTTTTTTATCTAATGCTTTATGTCCTGTTAATGGGGCTGATAAAAAAGGCCCGACTTCGGTTATCAAGTCTGTTGGAAAGCTAGGCCTTGAGACTGCACCAAATGGTGGAAGCCATACATTATCACTTAGCCCCTCACTTCTAAGAGATTCTGAACATATAGAAAAATTAAAAGGACTAATTAAAGCCTATACAGAAGTTGGAGGCACATCTCTACAATTGAATATTATAGACTCCGAAACACTTAAAGAAGCGCAGAGAAACCCTGAAGAATATAGTAATTTATTGGTGAGAGTCACTGGATATAACGCATATTTTGTAATGCTAGGAATAGAAATTCAAAATGAAATTATTAACAGAGTCGCACATCAAGTCTGATTTAATTGAACTTTTTTTTAATATCACAAATTTTTTAGAAATAATGAAATTAACTGAAACAAGTCAACTATTTTTTATTTCTAAGATTTTGATTCTATTCCTTAAATTTTTAAATTTTCTAATTAAAATAACTTGAAAAATTAATTATTTTATTAATTTTAAATCGTATAATCATATAAAAAATCAAAAATTATTTTAAATGTGTCCATTTAATAAAATTATAATTTTTTTACAAATTAAGTTAAAAAAAACATTTAAATTCTGATAAGACTAATTTTAAATTGATGGAAAAAAAAGCTTTATTTGCATTTCAAGAAGATGCAGCACCAAAATTTTTAGCTAGTTTAAGTAAAGAGGGTATCCCAAATATTGTGCCAATATTATCATTGGATGCACTTAATGAAAATATGATATTTTTTGGAGACTATATGATCTGGAAAACTAAAAAGAATTTACTTGAAAATTCAAAAGTAGCATGTGCAGTAACTTCGATGAATGGATTTAAAACCTATATTGTAAAAGGAGATTTTCAAGAGTTTATCAGAACAGGTGAATTAGTAAATAGAGCAAATCATAGCGCACTTTTTAGATTTAATGCCTATACAGGAGTTCGAGGAGTAGGTAAAATATCAGTTAAAAAAACATATCCACCGACTAGTTTATTGACATTTTCAATGATAATAAATATTTTAAAAATGAAAATAGGAAAAGGTAAAGTAGAAAAATATAAAACAGAGGATAAAAAAGAAGCTCCAATTATTCCACATAGAATTATGGAAAAATTTAAGGGAATAACTTCATTTAAATTCTTAGCCTATAAAGATAGCGATGATTATCCCATGATAATCCCAATTACTTCGCTCTCGCCTAAAAAAGATAGAAAAAGATTAGTATTTTCATTTTCGGGTTTTAAGAAGGAGATAGACCAAATACCTGTTTTATCTAAAGTGGCGATTTCAATATTAAAAATGGAAACAGACAAAAATATATTGTCCCTAGCAATGTCTAAAGACATTCCATTTGGAGAAATTCAACCAATTGCGTACCAAGTTAAAGGTGTTTATATGGGAGTAAATAAATTTCGTGGGGTAAATTTAGGTGTAATCGATGTCGATGAAGTATATAGTGCAAGTCCCCCATTACCCGGAGAACGATTAGCATAAATTTTTTTATAATTTCTCAGATAATTAAATAAATTATATCTTGAAAAAAAATCAAAAAAGGATATAATTTAAAGGAGGAGCGTACCCAAAGACAATTTAAAATAAGAAATATAGATACAAAAAATGATTTTACAATTTCATTATTTGTTTATTTTATGATAGAAATTTTAATATAAATTCAATTCATTGTTTAGACATAAAATTAAAATAAGTTTAAATAATTTGGACCATTTTATCTTTTATCTGTTGGAATTTAATTTTTGATTATATATCCATAAAATTAAAAAGATATTTCATAATTTTTATATATAATTCAAATTGGACGTTTGATTTAAATGGAAAGTTTCAAAAACTCTTTAAGGAATAAGAAGAAACCAATAACATTTCTATTCTTGTGTTCAGGAAATATTTGTCGAAGTCCGATAGCCGAAATGCTATTTGAAAAATTAGCATTAGAAAGAAATGTTAGAGACCAAATTATTTCCACATCTGGGGCGGTTCAGTTTCATAATGATATGATTTGCTGGGAAGCAACTCAAATATTGAGAAAAGAAGGAATAGATGATGGACGAATAAAAGACTTTTTTCCTCGACATATAAGTAATTATCCAGAACTATTAAAAGCTGATGTTATATTAACTATGGAAGACAAACATATAAGAGCGATCCCTAAAGAATATCGAACAAAAGCATTTTTATTATCAGAATTTGCAAATGAGTCGCCAATTAATATAATTGACCCATATGGGGATTCAATTGAGGTTTATGGAGAAATAACTAAGGAAATTAAATATTATTTAAATAAAATATTAGACGATTTAATTGAGAAAGGAATTTTATCACCAAATTGAGAAATTCTCAATAGAAATTTATGCAGATTATTTTCTTTAAATAAATTGTAATTATTTACCATAAATTTGCAATTAATCTTCCAATATATTTAATTTCAATATTGTAATATTTAGTACAACTAAATTGAGACAACTTATTAAATTAGTGATTTGTTATGGAAAATGAAAAATTAGAATTAGTTAGTCAATATTGGTGGTTATTTGGTAGAAGTGGGGGAGAGACTCGTATTAAAATTATTAATCTACTTATGGAAAGACCATATAATGCAAACCAGCTTTCTAATAAGCTTGAAATGTCATACAGAAATATTAAACATCACCTTAAAATTCTAAAAGATTTAGGAGTTGTTGCCCAGAATTCTGACCAGAAATATGGGAAAATTTTTGTTATAAATTCAAAATTTAATAAAGATATATTTAATGAAGTTATTAAAAAAAGAAAAAGTGAAACTTGATAAGAAAAATGTTTATTATTTTTTATTTAATTTAATTTTTTTTTTAAACTATCATTTTTTGATTAATTTGATTATTTTTTATTAAATATATATTTTTAACTATTTCAAAGATTCTAAGTTTTTTTCAAACTTTTTACTACTTTAGACCTATTTTTTATTATATTTTTATTTTAGTCATGTTTTTCCATTACTTTTTACTTTTTTTCTTCTATTTTAGCGGCGTATTGCAGAGAAACTATTCACTTTTATATTAATTATTTTACATCAAAATTTTCATGGACTAAATTGATGATAAACCTTATGTTATTACCAAATTGCCAGCCCCAGACTTTTCTAATATTTCATGTCCTAGGTGTAACTCTACCAATATCATTCGAGTTAACTCATAGCCTGGAATTATCAAGGAACTGGGCTCCAAAACTCGTAGAAAATTTGTGGAATTCGAAAATATTTACCTTAAGTGCAAGTCATGTTTCTCGATTTTTCAAGTCGAACGAGACGAGATAGTCAAAGGTCTATCAATTACCAGAGATGTATTTGATACAATTTTGATATTATACTATGATTTTTAGAGTTCTGCCAAAAAAACAGTAAAATTAATGGGATCATTATATTCTGCTAAGTTAAAGAGGAGTTCGGTATGAAAATAAATAAAAATTTATGGTACTGAACATTGTCAGAAAAATAATACGGTGTTTCGCGAAGATTCTGAGGTCGCAAGTGGTCATTTCGGAGCTGATGGGACATTTCCAAAATTAAAATTTTTTTCAGATACCGACCTAAAGGGTAAATATACAAATATATATAAAGAAAAAAAATGGTTGCGCCTTAGTTATATCTGACAGAATTACGGGACGGGAGCTTATGTGCTATTTGGAAAGAGGTGAAGACCAACAAGAAATAGAAAAGTCCCTTGTCCTTTTTAAAAAAAGCTGGGTGCATAGCTGAAATCCATCGTTGTCGATTATAAACTTGCCTGAGATGTTGTTATAAAGCGTGTTTTTCTGAATATTATGATAATTAGGGATGGTTTTCACACTGTACAACCGATAAACCAGACAATACTAAAAAGCATACAAAAATTGGCAAAACAAATATATTCAACACCAATTTGAGATTATACCAAGTTATATCAACTTATTAAAAAGGGTGATTAGTCTGGTAATATTAATAAATTTAATTCTATAAATGGGTTTATTAAGGACTTTAAATATTATTATCAAATACTCGTTAAATTATATAAAAAAGAAAGATTAATTGAATTTAAACATGGATCTAATAATATACTGAATAAATTATTGGACTTAAATTCTGAATATTCTATCTTATTGCATGATGAATTAATAAGCAGATTTTCTCCTAATGGACTAACTGAAAAAATTCAGAATATTATAAGATTAAGCTTAGGGCATCTCTGTAAAAAGTGATGAGGGACTTTAGACGCCAATTAGAGGTGGAAAAAAAGAATTTAAGTATGTGAAATTTCTCATTTTAAGGAGCGCGGAGAATTTGTCCAACCAAGATAAAAAGTGTTTAGAGAAATTATTATGCTAATTTAGCTTCTTAGAAAGGTATAAGAGTTTATCACTGAGAATGTTAGATATATATCATATACTGGTGGAAAAGTTAAAGGAAGATATGATATTAGGAATCGAATTATGGTATGATGCTGAAGATTAATTAAAGGCAGCAGTTAAAACATTGAAAAGAAAATGTAAAAGAAATACTCAATTTCAGGCTAATAATTCCCGGAAAAAATAAAGAGATAATTCATTAAAAAATAAGGTCAAGTCCAGAATATTCAATGAGATAGATAAAAAAGGTGGCTATGAATAGATATGAACTGAGTTCAAAAAATTTGACGCAATTAAATCTGGAAAATCAATTAAAATGCCCGGTAATTGTAGCACAAACTTAAAAAAATTTAAATAACTTATTGACAAAAATTTATCAGTTTACTCCATTTTTTAAATATTATTTTAAATACTAAGTTTAAAAAGATTATTTAATGAAAATTTTAAAAATACCAAATTCGAGTTGAATCTCATGGTTGAAATGAAAGAAGCAAGAAGAAATAAGCTTGTTGATACCGTTATTGAAAAAATAACTAATGAAAATATTAAATTTGCCCGTCTCCAATTCATTGATATAAATGGAATTCTAAAAAGTTTTTCTGTTTCTACAAAGTTAATTGAAGATACCCTTATATACGGGCAATATTTTGATGGATCATCAGTTACAGGAATGGGAAATATTGAAGAATCAGATATGGTTGCGGTTCCTGATCCAGCTACATTTGCAGTCATTCCTTGGCGTCCAAAAGAAATTTCCACCTGTAGATTTATTTGTGACATCTATCTACCAAATGGAAAACCATTTGAGGGAGATCCTCGCTATATTCTAAAAAACGCTATAAAAGAAGCTCGAAATGAAGGATTCATTTATAAATGTGCCCCTGAATTAGAATTCTTTTTGTTAGAAAAGAATGAAACACACGTCCCAACTCCAATGGATTTTTCAGGATATTTTGATCTCCATCCAAGTGGACTTTCTGAGATTTTACGACGTAAAATGGCGGACACTGCGGATCTTTTTAATATTGATATTGAAGTGGCGCATCATGAAGTAGCAGTTGGACAAAATGAGATCGATTTTCGGTATGATGAAGCGCTTATTACTGCTGATCGGACTGTGACTATGAAGATGATCATAAAAAATATCGCACAACAAAATGGTTATCTCGCAACATTTATGCCGAAACCGTTTTATGGTGTAAATGGGTCGGGTATGCATGTGCATCAAAGCCTTTGGAACTTAAATGGTGAAAACGCATTTTATCGAGATAATAAAGATACTGGATATCTTTCAGAGATAGCACTTCACTTCATTGGGGGACAACTTTATTATGGGAGAGAAATGGCTGCAATTTTAGCATCTTGGCCCAATTCTTATAAACGTCTTGTCCCCGGTTATGAAGCACCTGTATATATTGCCTATGCTTACAAGAATAGATCAGCTTTAATCAGGGTGCCAGATTTTGGCAAACGTCATAAAGCAGCACGTATAGAAATTCGTTGCCCCGATCCTGCTGGGAACCCCTATCTCCAGTTTGCAGTACTTTTACACGCAGGACTCCAAGGTATCCGCCAGAAAATTAACCCACCTTTTCCTACAGACTTAAATGTATACAAAATGAGCTATGAAGAACGGAAATCGAAAGGAATCATTTCCTTGCCAGAGTCCCTCTCAGAAGCTCTCAAGGAAATGGAAAAGAGTGAATTAATTCAACATGCTTTATTACCAATCGCTTATCGGAATTTTCTAGATGTTAAATGGAAAGAATGGAATGAATACCGGATGCAAGTAACACAATGGGAACTTGAAAGATATTTAAAACGATTATAAAATTTATTTCTTAGTATATTACTAAAGTCCTATTAGATTAGAAAAGATTCGGATAAAATATAGTCCTATGTTTTCATAGCAGTAATAAGTTAAGTTATAGCCAACCGCGCATTTTCATTGCTTCGACAACACGTTCTACAGCTAGAGCATATGCTGCGATTCGATTATTAACATTATATTCTTTGGCTTTCTTGCGCATTGCATGATAAGCATCTTTCATAATTACTGAGAGACGCTTATTTACCTTATCAATACTCCAAAAATCGAGATAATAACCTTGAATCATTTCAAAATAGGAAACAGTTACTCCTCCAGCATTTGCAAGAAAATCGGGAATGACTAGAATATTATTATTAAAAAGTATTTCATCAGCAGAGGGTGTTGTGGGGCCATTAGCCAATTCGCAGATGATTTTCGCTTTAATATTTGGGGCATTGGTTTCAGTAATCACATTTTCAAGGGCTGCTGGAATAAGAATATCACATTCTAATTCTAATAATTCTTCATTGGATATTTTGGAGGTTCCATCAGCACCTACAACGGTTGTAGTCTTCTTTTTATGTTCGAGCACTTTCTTAGGATCTAATCCATTTTTATTGAAGACCCCACCTTTTGAGTCAGAAACTGCGATGATTTTACAATCATGCCATTCTTTTAATAAGATTGCAGCAAATGATCCGGCATTTCCATACCCTTGAATTGCTACTGTTGCATCTTTTAGCTCGAGATCCAACTCTTTAGCAGCTTCTTCGATTGTAAAGATGCCACCAGTAGCTGTAGCAGTATTACGCCCTTCACTACCTCCGATTATGAGAGGTTTTCCTGTAATCATAGAAGGCGCTTTTTGTCGTAAAATTGATTCATATTCATCCATAATCCAAGACATTATTTGTCCATCTGTATATACATCTGGCGCAGGAATGTCAATACGAGGACCCAAAAAATCAGCGAGTTTTCTTGTCCAAGCCCTAGCTAATCTTTCTTTTTCTGTTAGTGAAAGATTCTTTGGATTGCAAACGATTCCGCCCTTCGCACCACCTAAAGGAATATTTACAATTGCAGTTTTCCATGTCATCCAAGCAGAAAGAGCTTTAACTAGATCTGCCGACTCATCAGGGTGCCACCGAATACCCCCCTTTACTGGGCCTCTTGCAGAATTATATTGACTCCTGAATCCTTTAAAGCTTCGAATAGAACCATCATCCATTTTGATCGTGAGATTCACTTCTATAAAACGTTCTGGTTCTGCCAATGCTTCATAAATACTTTGATCATAACCTAATAAGTCACATGCCGACTTTAATTGTTGTTGTGCAATTTTAAAAGGATTCAATTCTTCAGACATTTTTACATCTCATTAGATTTTCTTTATTAAAAATTAAAGATATTAATTTATAAAAGGATTATAAAAAGATTTCGAATTTTTACAAAAGCCTTTGCTTGACAAAAATACTTAAATGATTGTATTCAGCTTTTTTCCAACAAAATCTGAAAAAATTTTTGTATATCTAGCTACTTTTTCTTGTTTAGCCATAATATTAAATGATTTTAAAAATGTATTATGAATCAAAATATCATTATAATCTATAATATGAGGTAAATGATATTGTAGCATCTATTGATATTCCTGTTTTGTGCCCAAACTTTCCTTATGAATGTAATTCATATAAAATTATGTAAGATGGACATGATATTTATGTATGTGGCAATCCTCGAAAATATATCTATAAAAATTGCCGTAGAACTTTTTATGCATATACCAGTGCTTTTTTCAAAAATTTAATTCCATTAATTGGTAATACTCTTAATAAATTCTTAAAAAACGATACTATTAATTTAAAACATTTCAGTAAATTTTTTAATTGCTCTAATTCATATGCATCAGTTATTGCAAAAGAAATAATGATAACTATTAGTAATTCAACTGAAGTAAATATTGCATAAAATTCTCTCATTTCAGGTTTATATGGTTTTAGTCGATAAAATTTTCACTAAAATTAATAGAAGTATTTGATATCTTGTGGTAGCTTTTGAATTTAAAGGTAAAAGTATTATAATAAATATTATCGAAGAAGAATTTAGTACACTAAAATTGAATATAAAATTTAAGGGAAAAAAGAAATATAACTCGCTGGAAATCGTTTTTAAACTTTTATTTCACGGTGAGAGAATATCCAGAGCTTGTAAAGGATATAATAGAAAAGCGAAGGTTAGGGAAGGAAATGGTAGGAAGGTCAATTGGGCTTGTGTTAAGTTTAATGGAAATGATGTGAGAAAAAAATTCGAAAAAGTTAAAAGAACAGTAGCTGTAATAATAAAAGCATAGGAATTTATAAAAGCTCTATTTAATTTATTTTTGAATAATAAAATTAAATGATATTATGAAGAAAAATCCAATTAAAGAAATAAATTTAGACTGTCCAGAGTGTGGTGGAAAAATAGAGATAGTTAATATAGGGACTGATATAATAAAAGATATGGTTGTAATAAATGTAAGATGTATTGATTGTGGTTTTAAGTATCCACCGTTATTATTCCCAAAATTTACCGAAGTATCGCATTTATTGTGGAAATCATTATATAAAATTATAAAAGACTTTAAAATTAATGAATTACAATTATAAACCATAAGAATTTTAGAAAAAAAATTGGTATTATTGCTCTTTGGAGACCAAAGTAGCTTTTATTCGCATTCTTTGTGCCCCTAGTGCTTTACATTCTAGTTCTTCAATTTCTAAAGTATAAGGAATCTCTTTCATTTCTATAATAAAATTTCCGACAGATTCAATCATACCAAGTAAAAGACATGCATAACCAGTATTTCCAAATATGGAAGTCATTTCTTCTTTGGATAAATCTAAATTATCAGAATAATATCCTTGGCAAATGGGACAATTATCAATGTAAAGGTCTAAATAATCAGATTCCTCAAGGTTTTCTTTATTTATTACTTCATATTTCATATTAGTCCCAAAAACGGTATACCAGAGCATTTTAATATATTTTAATATTTCATTTCCAGATCCAGGACTGACAAATTTAAAAATTGTTGGATGTCTTTTAGCGCTATCTAGAGATGCATCGCCACCAATTTTTCGCATTATATCGGGAGTTTTTTCTTTACCGGCATATTTAACTAATTGTCTAGCCATTTCTCTATAGAGAAAATGAAAGAATAAAGAATTAATATCGATTCCAAATTGACGAGCAATTCTTGAAATTATCCAATCTAAGCTCATTTATAATCCTCCATTATATTTTTTTATACACATTTTGACAATAAGGTTTTTCTTGGAAAATTCTACTTGTAGTTACCTTTCCTGCTAAATGTGGTACATGTTTTTCCTCATTAGTTTCAGGATCGATATATGTTTTTGAAGACATCAAATTAAAGAATTCAGAAACAAATCCAATAATTATTTCACAACCTGCAACGTCCACATCACGGGGATATTTGCAGAATGGGCAGCTTCGGTTAACTACAATTATGTAATTATCTTTTTCCCGAACTTTAGCAGAAGTTTTAAAGACTACTCTATGAATTTCGCGCATAAGTTTTAATGGATCAGTATTTTCAGGTTTCCAAATATTGTAGAAAGATATTGCAATATTTTTACCCATTTCATGTAATATTTCTTTTGTTTCTTCTGTACTTTTACCTAATTCATTACGAAAATAAGATATAAATCCATATAATCCATTTCTAATTTGGTTTACTTTCGCTTTTTTAATAAAAAGTCCATTTCTACCTGTTTGCGACATAGTTATCCTAATCCTTTAAATATTTTGTTCCTATTTTTTAGATTATTTTCTTTTAATCTTTTAAATTGTCCTAATTATAAATTATTTTTATAAAATGATTTGGTCAATATGAATTAAATATAATCTTTTACTTTTTAAGTTAAGTGATAAATGAAAAATAAAATTAAAAATGTTAATATACGGTTGTAAAACATTTTTAAAAAGACACACATTTAATAAAAAACAGAATTTGATTTGTAATTCGAAATTTAAATCAGTTAAAGGGGTTTTAATATGATTTAAAAAGTTGGATCATGATGAAAATTTAATATAAATTAGGAAAGGTCATTATTAGTGTCAGTTGTTTTACTTTTATTTTTAAATTTATCAAAAACTTCGGAAATAAAATCTGAAACTTTTGATAGTCCTTCTTGGTCATCAAATACCGAGAAATCTACTGTGTCAAGAGTTGAAGATATTGTTTCTCTGGTAACTTGGAGTGTATCGGTGATAAGTGGAAGAGACCTTTTTATTATAACTTTCATTGGGATTGAAAGTGCAGCAAGAGTTACCTTTACTACGACCATAACAATTTCCCATAAGGTACTAAAACCTTTATTTTCTGTGACATTTAATTTTTCCATAACATATTCTTTGAAATTTGAATTTTCTAACCCTAAATCTTGAAGTCCAATATGTACACCTTCTAAAATATCTTCAATAAATTCCATACCTGAAAATTCATTAAGATTCTCCACTACTTTATCGGGAAGTAATTCTTTGAATGATGAGATAAGTGCTTTTAAAATTAGTGAGAAAACTTCTCCAGGATACAATGTTAAAATATTTACTTTTATTAAATCATAACTGAATGTAATTATTGCAGATGTAGTTTCATTTTTTAATAAATTTTCAAAGATATTACCAGCCCTACTATTGATAATATGAAGTAAAAGATAACCTAATGATTGAATCAAATCATGTTCAAATCCTTCAAATAGACTCAAAGATTCTTTAACATTTTCAGTGGACATATCTTGTTTTTCTAATAATTGAGAAATTTCATTACGAATAAAACTATAGGGGTTTCTTAAAAATTCCTTAAAATCATTAACAGTTATCTGTTTAATATAATCAGAAAATGAAAATTTTTCTTTTTCCTCCAGAGAAACAACTTTTTTTCTTTCTTTTATTTCTTTTGTTAAATCTGCTTCAATATCTATTTCAATATTTTCAATATCAGGTAGTACCTTAGTTAGTTCCGTAATATGTCGAAATATTTGAAGTGGCTCTTCCTCTTGAAGTTCTTTTATAGATACAAGCCCAGTAGAAACAGCATATGTTTTGCAACCCAAATATTTTCCAGCTTTTATGTCTAAAGGTAAATCTCCAATATAGATTGCTTGAGAAGGTAACACATTGAACTCAATTAAAATTTTTTCAATCCCTTCGGGGTCAGGCTTTGTTTTTTCTACATCATCAGCAGAAATTATTTTAGAAAAATATTGTTCCAGCCCAAATTTCTGTATTAAATTATTTGTATCAACTCTAGATCC
>SUPR01000163.1 GCA_005191425.1 Candidatus Helarchaeota ASGARD archaeon Hel_GB_B | reverse complement strand
TAATTTCTATGGGTGGTTTTTTGTAATATTTGTATGCTCTTTAATCTTGCACATATTTGATGTGAAATATGATCAAGATAAATTTTCGATATTATTTATCCGAACCCTTACAGGAATTATTGGATCCGTAATTTTACTTATGCCTCTATTATTCTTAACCTATGTATTTAAAAATTGGATTTGGTTTATGTTTTTATTTATTTATATCGGTTCGATATGTATTCTTATAATATACTCGATGAAACATAAAATTCCGCCAGTAAATTCACTACCTAATTATTTTACTCTTGTCTATTACATCTATCTTTATCTCTTTAATGTTATTTCAATGATTTCATTAGGAATGGTACAAACAATTCCTCTGTATTTTGCTCTATCTGTATTATATACGATTGGAGTTGCTGTTTTTCTTTTTAAATTAACCACACTAAAGAAAAACACCGAAAAAATTCCAAAATAAGATGGTTTAAATTAATATTTCATTGTTTTTTTTCTTAAAAGCCACTGATAGGGATTTTGAAGGATAATTAAGGACAGAAAATTATAAATTACTTAAATGTCTCTTATTATTATGCCTAATCGAGATGGAACAGGTCCAAGAGGGAAAGGGCCTCGGACAGGTAAACGTGGCGGGCATAATCCACCACGTGACGGAAATGGTAAAAAAAAACGTGTGAAATAGAACAGATTTTAAGAATAAAATATACGAAAATATGACTTTTTTTTTCTCTCTTATTTTTACTAAAATTTAGTTTTTTTAGGGCGAGATTTTTTGGAATGAAATATACAAAAAATTATTGTTTATTTAGCAACATTGCATCCATACTTTTTTAAATATTTAATCCATTTTTTTATACTCCTGGGGAGAGAGGTCAACTGATTATAGCTGAGAGATAGTTTTGTGAGTGATTTTAGGTTACCTATCGTGTCGGGAAGAAAGGTTAACCCATTGTTATCAATACCTAGTTTTTCGAGTGATTTTAGGTTTCCTATACTCTCGGGGAGAGATCTTAACTGATTATTCTCTAAATCTAGCTCTTTGAGTGATTTTAGGTTCCCTATACTCTCTGGGAGATAGGTTAACTTATTCTTATTTAAATCGAGTTCTTTGAGTGATTTTAGGTTTCCTATACTCTCGGGGAGAGAGGTTAACTGATTATTCTCTAAATCTAGTTCTTTGAGTGATTTTAGGTTCCCCATACTTTCAGGGAGAGAAGTTAACTGATTCTCACTTAAATATAGCTCAGTGAGCAAAGTTAGATTCCCTATACTCTCGGGGAGAGAGGTTAACTCATTATTATGCAAATATAGTATGTTGAGTGATTTTAGATTACATATCGTCTCGGGGAGAGAGGATAACTGATTATAATACAACCATAGTATTTTGAGCGAAGTTAAGTTACCTATACTCTCCGGGAGAGAGTTTAACTGATTATCTCCTAAATTTAGTTCTGTGAGCAAAGTTAGACTCCCTATACTCTCGGGGAAAGAGGTTAACTTATTATTCTCTAAATCCAGTTCCTTGAGTGATTTTAGATTACCTATCGTGTCGGGAAGAGAGATTAACTGATTCTCACTTAAATATAGTATTTTGAGCGAAGTTAAGTTACCTATACTCTCCGGGAGAGAGTTTAACTGATTACTTATTAAATCTAAGTATATGAGCGAAGTTAGATTCCCTATACTCTTGGGGAGATAGGTTAACTTATTATTCTCTAAATCCAGTTCCTTGAGTGATTTTAGATTTCCTATCGTGTCGGGGATAGAATTTAACTGAGTACCTCCTAAATATAGTTCTGTGAGCAAAGTTAGACTCCCTATACTCTCAGGGAGAGAAGTTAATTCTTTATGAAAAAGCCCTAATTGAACCACGTGATTCTCCCTAATAGTGAACCCAAAAGTACACCGATCTACTTTAAATACAATTGGAATTTCACCAATGATTTCATCCAAAGCCATTAGAACATCGTATTCAAATTTCAACAGAGGCGTTCCGTGATAATCAACAATTTCATTTCTTCTTTTTTCTTCTTCTAATTTTTTTTCTAATTCCGGAGTTGAACTTATTGTGTGGGATATCCCTCCAGAAAGGGATTTATTTTTTAGAATTAATTGGATAATATCACGAGAAATCATTTGGATCGATTTATTTTTAATATCCACTCCTGTTTGGTCTCTAATAATTAGAGGAACATCTTTTATATTTGTAAAAAGAGGTATAATCTGTTTTCCCAAATATTCTGCCATATCTCGCTCCAATTCTACTGGTTGTGATTCGATTGCGGCTTTGGAGTAGCAAATTATACAAGTATCTGCAATTTTTATATATTTTTCTATAAATTTAATATTAGATCCTGATGCATCTTCTTGCCAGTAATATACTTTTTCAATTTCGCGGTAACTTTCTAAAATTTTGGCGAGTTTGGGAACTTGAAAAATCTCTGCATCTTTGGTGGCATAACTGATAAAAATTTTTATAGGTTTCAGAATTGACGATCACTTCGAATTATTTAAGGATTTATGAAAGAGAAAAAATATTTAATTATATTTATTAATCCAATTAATAGAATTCTCAATAAATTGATCAAGATGTGCTTCTTTAAAGTCGTGACCAGCACCTTCGATTTTAACAAATTTATGATGCTCATCTTGCGGCATATGCTGAAATGCTTCTAAATTCCAATCATAATGCACAGTTTCATCCATATCGCCTTGAATCACAATACTGGGGGTTATATAGTTAGAAAGAATTTTATCGATGTCCAACTTGATTACTTCTTTCATAAAATTATATTTAATTAAAATTGGTTCATTATTCGCTGATGGCATACTATGGGGTTTCTTTGAAAATGTTGACTGTAGCCACATGAGAAAAATATGTTTTTTAGGGAAAGCGCGTTTAACGTAAAATCCTGGCGCCCAAAAAACAGTAGCATTAATATTTGGTAAATTTGCAACCAGGGCTGTTAAACCTCCGAAACTTAACCCAAGAACATTTATTTTCTTATAACCCTTGGATTTTACCCATTCATGAACATCTTTTAAATCTTGAACTTGCTTAAAAAGTGTAACTGGTTCTCGGGGATTTTTTCCTGAACCCGAAAAATCAAAACTTATGGCATCAAATCCTGCTTTATTGAATTCCTGGGCAGTTTTAGTAAATCTTCCCCATTCATGCTGATCGCCGGTGAACCCATGTGCTAAAATAACAATGGGAATTTCATCATAGGGTTTTCCGGTTTCAAAATGAAGCCCGTTTAAACCACCCTTCGAACTTTTTGGAATGTTTATTATTTTTTGAGACATGATCTCTATTTGTTGATTGATTTTTTTAAATGTTTAGTAGGATTATATTAGGATTGGGAATACGGTATTCCAATTTTTAATGCTAATTCTGCTTTAATAAGTTCTTTGCCTAAATAGGCTGCATGATCGAGCCTTGATACAAGTTTTCTGCTTATGATTGTCTTATATAGGGATTCTGCGTTATCCCCTACAAGAGTAAGTGTTGCATCCATAAAATTAACAGAATTGTTGAAATGAGTAATAAGAATTTGGTTTTTTTCTTCATCTATATATATCTTAAAATATCCTTTCGGATCCATTATTGCTGGGCGATCTTCAAGTTGGATTTTTTCTAAAGGCTCTCCAAATTGCATATATTTTGGAAATTCTTGTTTATTTTTAAATTGGAAAGCTGTAATTCCCAGATTTAAGGGGGGAACATGCATTTGATTGGCATAATAGGCTAATTTAATACTTTTACTTAATTCGCTTAAATTATTTCTACATTTATTAGAATATTCTGTACTTAAAATTGCACTAACTCCTAATTCTACGGCAATGATAGATAATAAAGTATTTATTCCCGATGAGTCTCCGTCAATCAATTCTGTAACATTTCCAAATCCCATAAAAAGCTGAGGTTTTGGTAAATTGTCATGATTTTTGAAATCTATATAAGTAAGATCTATTTTTTTTCTTAAAGAAATTAATATTTCAATAGTTGGACTAAATCCGGGGGATATTGGGACTCCTGTTATTGGATCCATTAAAATTTTCGTAAAACCTTTTTTTCTGAGAATTTTATATAAATTTATTAATCTATCCATTTTTACTTCAGTAGATAAAGATTTTGAATCTTTTTCAGAGTTTGGGATTATTACTAGGACGATATCTTTATCCAAATCCAATAATTCTTCATAATTATCAATTGTAACACTAAGAACCATCTGCGCTCCTGCATTTATCGCGGAATGAATCTCTTCAGGATTTATACTATCAATGCTAAAAGGAATCTGAAATTTGCTTTTTAATCGCGAAATTAAATCAAAAATTTCTTTACTATGGTTTTCATCTGAGATACTTCCAATGTCTATAATACTTACTCCGTTTTTTTGATATTTCTCAATTTTATTTGATAGTTCTTCAAATGATAGTTTGGGTGCATCAATAATTTCACCAATTACTACAGGGGGCAAAATTGGAGAAAAAATAACTCCTGATTCAGATTTTGATAAATAAAATCCGTTTTTTTTATCTAATTCTTTAAATTTACGCCGATTTTTATCGATTAATAAATCTAAATTTTGTTCTTTTGAAAAGGTATATAATTTATCTGCAGGAATTTGTGATGACAAATTAAACGGATCGAAATTTTTCAATATTTCGGGTAAATTTGCTAAGAATCTCGGACCTTTTTTTATTTTGGAAGAAAAAGGCGAGTTTATCTTACTTAAATCCCAAGGAATTAGACCGGATGTTATTACCAAGTCAAATTTATCATATTCAAAACTGGATAGTGTAGTTTCAATTTTTTTTTTTGTTATTAGGGAAATAATCGGAACTTGCGCTTTAACTATCTCTATTTCATATTTTGTAATTAGATTTCCCCAATTAATCATTAATAAATCATTAAAAGCATCTCTTCCAGTAATTAATAGTATCCGAGTTTTTTTTTTTACCATTTAAGCTTCATCATTCTCGAATTCTTTTAATTTTGCCAAGATTTCTTTCGGATGCTCAAAAAGAGAAACATTTGGAAATTTTCTCAGATTTAAAGCATTTTGACAGTTAAATTGATCAACCCTAATTGTAATTTTATTTCCATTCGGTATTTCCGTTTCAATATCCCCACAAACGAGATCGCATGGAACGAGCAGAATTTTTCCCGAACCCTTTATCATTTGGGAGAAAATATTGGTTATTAAGGTGTCTGCGATTCCTACATTCATTTTTGCAACAGAATTCGAAGTTACAGGGCTAATAATTAAAGCTTGATATCTATTAAGATTAAAACGTGCACTCACAATATATCCTGGAGATTGACCGCTATCGTAAAAGATAGAAGTAAGATGTTCTTTATGTTTCTCATGTAGATCCTGAATCTTTTTTAGCACACCATACATTTTTGCTACTGTTTTTCCAGCTTCTGAGAAAAATACATCAATTTTATAATTATTTTCGACTAGACTTTTGATTACTTCATAACTATCCCGAAGGTAATGACCCGCGCCAGTAATTCCCCAAGCAATTCTCATATTCATAATAAAATCCTCAATTTTTAATTATTTAATATTATTGTTCTATGTTTTTTTCACTGATAAATAAATATCGTCTAATATATTACCTTTTGCCTCTTTAAGTCGGAGATTATCTACTATTTGTTTAGTCGAACCTCCACTTAACCCTTCAGCAATAAAAGCAGCACCTTGAGCGGCTCTTTTCGCAATTTGTGCATATGTTTTCATTATTCGAAGAGGAGCGATTGTTCTTAATTTTTCATCTAATATCATTTCCATGAATTTCTCATTTGCTAAACGTCCTGATAATAGAA